>DASVWQ010000161.1:0-13998 GCA_036393135.1 Ktedonobacterales bacterium | reverse complement strand
GGTGCGCGAGGCCGATGGCTGGCGTGTGGATAGTATCAAGCCAGCGCTGGGCCAGTGAGTCGCCCGTCGCCGTGGTGGAGAGGAGCCGAGCTACGCCAGCGCCACTCGCGGTGGACGCGCTGACCCTCGCCGATGCGGCGCGGCGTGTCTGCACGCTGGCCGAAGCGGGCGAGCGCGCCCAGGTGGTGACGCTCAACCCGGAGCTGGTGATACGCGCCCGGCGCGACGCCGGACTGGCGGAGGTGATACGCGCGGCGCGGCTGGTCACGGCGGATGGCGCGGGGGTTGTCTGGGCGTTGCGGCTGGCTGGGCAGTCGGTTCCAGCCCGCGTGACGGGGGTGGACCTGGCGGTGGCGCTGGCGCGCGAGGTGGCGGCGCGCGGGCTGCCGATCTATCTGCTGGGGGCGCCAGACGGTGTGGCGCTGGCGGCGAGTGATGCGCTGGCGCGTATCGCGCCGGGCCTGCGGATAGCGGGCTGCTGGGCTGGCTCGCCGCGCCCTGGCGCCGACGCCGAGGCAGTCGCGCGAATCGCAGCGTCGGGCGCGCGGCTTGCGTTGGTGGCCTATGGCGCGCCTGCCCAGGAGTTCTGGATCGCGCGGAACCTGGCCGCCGCGCCGCCGCTGGTCGCCATCGGCGTGGGCGGCGCGTTCGACATGCTGGCCGGGCGCATTCCACGCGCGCCAGACTGGATGCGCGCCGTTGGGCTGGAGTGGCTGCACCGCCTGCTGCGCGAGCCGAGGCGCTGGCGTCGTATGCTGGCGCTGCCACACTTCGCGCTGCTGGCGGTGGCGGCGGCGCTGCGCATCCGTGTGACCCGCTCACCAGCGGCTGGCATCCTGATCCGGCGCGACTCGCCACAAGACGACATCATCACCCATCATCCAGAGATAGAGGACGCATGACGGTACGTGAACGGCTGCTGGCCCTGCTGGAACGCTTCGCAGGCAAGCGGGCGCTGGTACTTGGCGATATGGTCGCCGACGAATACATCTTTGGCTCGCCCTTTCGCATCTCGCGCGAGGCGCCGGTGCTGGTGCTGCGACGCCAGGGCTATCAGGTGACGCCGGGCGGCGCGCTCAATCCCGCCGTCAACGCGCGCACGCTCGGCGCGGAGGTCGCGCTCGCTGGCGTCATCGGCGCCGACGAACCTGGACGGCTCCTGCGCACACAACTCAGCGACCTGGGCGTGCGGATGGAGGGCCTCATCACTGAGCCAGGGCGCCCCACCTCGTCCAAGACGCGCATCCTGGCGGGCGACACCCAGCTCGTGCGACAGCAGATCGTCCGCATCGACCAGATCGACACGTCTGAGCTGGAGGACGAGACGAAGCAGCGCATTATCGCCTATCTGCGCGAGACGATTCCGCAGGTGGACATGCTGCTGATCTCGGATTACGAGCATGGCGTCATCAATCCAGACGTGCTGCGGACCGCGCTGCCGCTGGCGCTAAACGCAGGCAAGATTGTCGTCGCCGATTCGCACGATGACCTGGCGCGCTTCCAGCGGGTGACGGCGCTGACCCCCAACCAGCCAGAAGCCGAGGCGATGGTCGGCTGGAAGATCACCGACCGCGCCACGCTGAACCGCGCGGGCGAGCGCCTGTTGAAGCTGACCCGCGCCGACGCCGTGCTGGTCACGCTGGGCAGCCAGGGAATGAGCCTCTTCACGCGCTTTGGCGAGCCGTTTCACCAGCCCGCCTCGGATCACGGCCCGGCGCTCGACCCGACCGGCGCGGGCGACACGGTGGCGGCGACCTTCATGCTGGCGCTGGCCGCCTCACGCGATGACAGCGAGGACGGCGATACCCGCTTCCGCGACGCGGCGACCCTGGCGAACCTGGCGGGCGGCCTCGTCGTGATGCAGCTTGGCTGCGCGACCAACACGCCCGCTGATCTCGCCGCTGTCGTCAACGCGCAGGTGAAAGACTGAGGGGCGCCGATGTCCGCGAATCAGCAAACGTTTCCCGGCGTGATTGCGCCGAAAGAGTTCTGGACGCCGCGCGAGCAGCTCGCAGACATCGCTGAGGCGGCGCGCAAAGAAGGTATATCCGTCGTCTTCACCAACGGCGTCTTCGACCTGCTGCATGTCGGGCATATCCAGCTCCTCTGGCGAGCCAGCATGCTCGGCGACATCCTGATCGTCGGGATGAATAGCGACGCCTCGACCCGCCGCCTGAAAGGGCCGACCCGCCCGCTCATCCCGGAGGCGGACCGCGCCGAGACGCTCTCCGCGCTGGCGATGGTAGACTACGTAACAATCTTCGATGAGCCGACGGCGAGCGAGACGCTGGTCGCCCTCCGCCCTGACATCTATGTGAAGGGCGGCGATTACGCCACGACGGACCCTACTACGCCCGCGCGCGACTATCTGGTCGGACCAGAAGACCTGCGACGGTTGGTAGCGGGCGAGGCGCCCCACGACGAGTCGCTGGCGGCGCTGGCGGGCCTGGTGGAGCGGCTGCCCGAGGCGCCAGTGGTGGCGGAGTACGGCGGCTCGCTGGCGCTGCTGGCCTATCTGCCGGGCCATAGCACGACCGAGTTGATCGAGCGGATCGTCAGGCGCTTCGCGCCAGAAGCGCCCTGAAATTCGCTGAGGAGCGCCGCCTGTGGCATCATCGTACCCTTCGCCCATCGGCGAGAATGCGCCGCCTACCCCGCTGATCGAGGCGCCCGCCCCGCTGACTGATGAGGCGGTGCTGCTGGGCGACGCCGCGCTCCCCGGCGAGGGCGCGCAGATCATCCCGGTGGGCGGGCCGGGCGCGCAGCGGCGCATCGTCTCGGCAGCGGCGCTCATCATGCTGGGACAGCTCCTCAGCAGCGTGCTGGGGATGGCGCGTATCGAGGTCATCAACATCCTCTTCTATGGCGCGGCGAGTGGCGCCTTCATCATCGCCCTGCGTCCGGTGCAGCAGGTGACGGACCTGCTGGCGATGGGCGCCGTCAGCGGCGCGCTGATTCCAACCTTCGTGGACTACGCTGCGCCGGGTCGCCGCCACGAGCTACGCCGCATCTACGGCTCGCTGGCGACACTGGTGACGCTGATGATGGCGCTGGCGGCGCTGGCGCTCTTCGTTCTGGCGCCCTGGCTGGCGGGCGTCTACCTGACCCACGCGACCCCCGCCGAGCGCGCCCTGACAGCGACCTTCATCCGCATCACCGCCTTCGGGCTGCTTGGGCTGGGCCTCTACACCGTCGGCGCGGCGCTGCTCTACGCCCTCAACGAGGTCGTCTATCCAGCATTCGCCACGTTCATCCAGCATGTCGGGGTGATCGGCGTCGGGATGGTGGCGTTGGTCGGGGCGGGCGCGCTGGCGATGACCCACGGCAATCTGACCAGCGCGGCGGACATGACGGGAGCGGTGGGGCTGGCGGTCGGCTTCGTGATTGGCGCAGCGGGCGAGGCGGCGCTGATCGTCCCTGGTCTGCGCAAGGTGCGTGTAGCCTGGCGTCCTAGCCTTGACCTGCGGCATCCGGCGCTGCGGCAGATCGCGCGGCTCTATGCGCCAATTGTGGTGGGGCTGCTGCTCAGCCTGGCCCAGCAGAATGTCGAGCTGATTCTGAATGGCCTGGCGCCCGGCGATCCCAGCCGCAACATCACGGCGCTGCAGAGCGCGACGACGCTGGTGCAGTTCCCGGTCGGGCTGGTGGCGGCGGCGCTGACGCTGGCGGTGCTGCCCGCGCTGACGGCGGCGGCTAACGCGGGCGACAACGCCGCCTTCAAGCGGACGCTAACACTGGGCTTCCGCCTGGGCCTGCTGCTGATGGTTCCGGCGATGGTCGGGCTGATCGTTCTGCGCACGCCAATTGTAGCGCTGCTCTTCGAGCACGGCGCCTGCGCGACCCACTGCACCGACATGAACGGCTTCGCGCTCCAGAATTACGCCTACCAGCTCCCCTTCCTCGCGTTCGATCAACTCCTCATCGCCGCCTTCTACGCCCGCAAGAATACGATCACGCCAGTGGTCGTCGGCGTCATCTCGATTGGCCTCTGGGCGCTGGTAGCCGTTCCCCTCACCCCGCGCATCGGCATGCCCGCGCTGGCCTTCGCCAGCTCGACCCTCAATTCCGCCCATGCGCTGATTCTCTTTGCCCTGCTGACGATGGCGCTGGGCGATCTGGGTCTGCGTGCGCTGTGGGAAGGCTTCTGGCGCATCGCGCTGGCCTCGGTGGCGATGGGCGGGCTGGCCTGGGGGCTGCTGCTCCTGCTGCCGCGCGTGGCGCCGGGTGTCTTCTCGCTGGCCACGCTGCCTGGCCAGGCGCTGACGGTCGCGGCGGTCGGCGTTCCGGCGGCGCTGCTCTATGCGGCGCTCATCGCGGCGCTGGGCATGCCAGAGGCGCGGCTGCTGGCCGACGGCGTGCGCGCCTGGCTGGCGCGACGGCGAGGGTAGCGCAGGCCGACGCTCACAGATGCCGGGACTATGTGGATGTGCGCCAGGAAGCTAACCGCGCCTATCTGTCCGCGCTGTGGCGACATTCGATCTGGTAGATACCTTAGATACGGATACGGTATACCTTTTGATATGGGCGCAAAGATGGACAAACGATAAAAATTAGTGGACATAAGCTGCAGAGCATGCGCGCGAACGTGCGAGTTCCGCGCCTGTCACCTTTGTGAGCTATGCCGGGTCAGGGCCTGAGACGGCGAGACTTCCTGTTGGCCTGGACTATCTACGCCACCCGGCGCTCGGAAGGTGTGATCGATTCAACCGCCGTCCGCAGGCTGGCGCTCACCGTCCTCCCGCGAAAGGCTTGTCCACGAGCGATTGGCTCCCTTGCCTGCACGGTGGGAATGGGAACATGCCAACGTAGAGGAATGTCGCGCATGTTTAGTAGGGAACACCCCCCCTACCGCCGCAGCGTGCGTGAGAGACGCGCCCGCGAGCGGCAGCACGCTCGCACTCAGGCGCTTGTGCGTACTGTGCGCCAGCGAGTCATCCTCTCTCGACGGGGCGCGCTTTTGGACAAGCGTGGGACGTGGCGAAGCGCAGCCACCGCGCGGCGTCGGCTCTGCACGGCCGTCAGGGTAGCGGCGGCAGCCTGTGCCGTTGAGCCTGGCGCAAGGGCCGCTTTGGAGGCCCTCGTAATTACTTCAACTTCTGCGCCGGGTTTGCTCACATCGAGTGAGGCATCGACTGCTCTGGGCTCACCTCCACCAGGCTCCCTGCGGAACCAGTTCATTCGATCATTCCCCGCGCCTGCGCAGGCAAGCGTGGACAGCGACGCGGAAGTTGATGAAGCCAGTTACTGGGAGCGGTGGGGAGCAGCCGAGGATGGCGCCCGTATCGTGGCCACCCGCGGCCAGAAATACACGCTGATCTTCTCCGTCATGGCCAGCGTGATCCTCCTGTATCTGCGACCTCAGTCTGTATTGACCGTCTGGATCGCAATCATCACTGCCACATACCTGGTGACGGGTGTGTACAAGATCTGGCTCCTGGTACGTGGAGAACGCACGAACACCGACGCCATAGCGAACGCGCGGTCGGTGGCGGATGATGATTTGCCGGTCTTTACGGTGCTGGTGCCACTTCACCGAGAGGGTAGAATCCTCCCCATTCTCGTCGAGCGTCTCAAGTCAATTGACTATCCACCCGACCGTTTGCAGATCCTGCTGCTTATCGAGATGGATGATGAGGAGACACAGGCGGCGGCAAAAAAGTGCCTGCTTCCATCTCATATCAGCCCCATGATTATGCCGCCGGGCCAGCCGCGCACAAAGCCGCGGGCGCTCAATGTTGGCCTGCATGCCGCGCGAGGCGAGTATATCGTCATCTATGATGCCGAGGACCGGCCTGAGCATGACCAACTGCGCAAGGCGGTCGCCGCGTTTCGATCATTGCCCTACGATGTGGTGTGTGTGCAGGGGCGTCTCAACTTCTATAATCGCCATCAATCGCTCCTGACACGCCTGTTCGCGGTTGACTACGCCGTCTGGTATGATCAGCTGCTGCCAGGCCTTGCCTTCAGTGAGCGGCGGCGGTCCGGGGCTTTCATCCCCCTTGGCGGCACCTCCAACCATTTCCGGGTCGAGACCCTCCGCCAGGTGGGCGGATGGGATCCCTTCAACGTGACCGAAGATTGTGATCTGGGCGCGCGCCTTGGTCGCGCTGGCCTTCGAGTGGCGATGCTGGATTCCACAACATGGGAAGAAGCTGTGCCGCACATCAGACCATGGATCCGGCAACGGTCCCGCTGGATCAAAGGCTACCTGCAAACCTATCTGGTACATATGCGGTATCCTCTGCGCCTGCTGCAGCAACTCGGGTTGCGTGGCTTCATTGATTTCCAGATGCTCGTTGGGGCAAGTTGCCTTGTCGTGCTCCTCAATCCACTCATGTGGGCGCTCACGACCGTGTACATACTGGGACGAGGAACACCAATTGACAGCTTTATCCAGACACTGTTTCCGGCGCCGCTCTACTACTCTGCCCTGCTGAGCTTTGTTATGGGAAACTTCATCTTCTATTACTGCAGCGCTTACGTTTGCGTGCGCCATGACCACATCAGCCTCACCCGCTATGCGTTGCTCACCCCTATTTACTGGGTGTTCATGAGCTTTGGCGCATGGGCGGGGCTGATCAGCCTGATTCGTAATCCCTTTTACTGGGCCAAGACCGAGCATGGCGTGAGTCTGCCGCACAGCGAGGGGTCAGTCGCGCTGGCCGGAGTCACGCAGGCAGTCTGATCCTCATGGTGTGCACGGGTACGTTGACCGGCAAGAGGTGATGAAAGAGGCGCGTGTGAAGAGATGGCGATACACACTGGGAACTGAGCGCGACCACATTGCGCCTGGCAGCGCGAAGCGCGCTGGCGTCGGTGCGCTGGAGCTATCGCGCGCCTGGGAGACGCTCGGTCACTGGCGCGTCCGCTTGATCGTCGCGTGGGGGACTATCCTCTGGTCGTCGCGTGTATATCTCGCATCGGTCATTGGCGTGAGCCACCCGATCATCTACATCAGGCAAGCCGCGCTCCCTGGCCCACTCGGCGACCTTCTGCGCTGGCTACGCAACCACGCGACAGATGTGTGGTGGGTGGCGATGCTGGCTGTGGCGCTGAGTATCAGTTCGTTTGCCTGGTACGATGCCCATGGCTATACCGTGGCATTCAACGATGCGCGCATTCGCGCCATGATCAGCCGCCGTGTGGTGGCAAGTAACACGCCCGGACTCGCGCAACTCGGTGTCACGTGGCTGCCTCTGGAATTCATCCTTGAATTGCCGGTGATCTGGAACGATACGCTCTTCCGCAATGGCATAGCCGCGTCTTTCCCCTCGATGCTGGCCTTCGCGCTCGCCGCAGTCTATCTGTATCGCACAGCGCTTTTCCTGACCGCGTCTCGATCGGCTGGATGGGTGGCCGCAACGGTACTGTTCCTGAATCCCAGCCTCCTGTACATGCAGAGCACCGCGATGAGTGAAACCGGCTCTGTCTGCGCGCTCGTGGTGTCTACATACTACGCCTTGCGACTCGCGCAAACGTATTCCGCGGTTGACATCGTAAAGTGCGCGACTGCGGTAGCGGCGGGAACGCTTATTCGCTACGAAAACTGGGCGCTCGCGATTGTGTTCGTGCCAGTCATCGTGTATGTCGCCTGGCGGCATAAGGGGTACGCCCTCGCCGAAGCTTGGGCCATTCTGTATAGCTTTCTGGCGTTCGCTGGTTGTATCGCCTGGATGATTTATAATGGCGTCATCTTTCACGATCCGTTTTTGTCCTTCTTTTATGGGAACAGCAACCACACGTATTACGCGGGTGCGACGGCAGCCGAACTCCCCGCTCGCCACAATGTGTGGGTGGCGTTCGAGACATACGGCTACACCGTCGCCCAGACGGTTGGGTGGGTTATCCTGGTGACAGGTTTCCTCGGCCTGTTGGCGTTCATTCTTCGCATGCGTTTGCGATCCGCTACATTGTCAGCGTATCTCTTGCTCGTCCCATTTGCGTTCTACTGGCTGGTCTTGTATCTGGGGGTCAACACCGAAAACCTTCCGGAACTGGGTACTGGGCGATACTACAACATACGCTTTGGCTTGATGATGATTCCGGCAAGCGCTCTGTTCACGGCATTCTTCGTCCCATCACTGGCGCCCATCAAGCAACTCAAGCTCAAGCGCCTGCTTGCGCCTGGGGCGCTCATGGTGATCGCGCTTATCTCCATCATTGGTTCCACCGTCCAGACGCCGTTTGTGCTGAGCGAGGCGCTCTACGGCGCTGGGTCTGAGGGTCGCCTGGTTGGGCAGGAGCAGGCGCAGTGGCTGAGCGCGCACTATCGAGGTGGTGATGTGCTGATCACCTATGTGAATGATCCTTCTATGATGTTCTTCCTGCTGACGGAGTACGACTTTTCAGACCGCGCCTTGATTACTGACGCGAATGGATGGCAATTTGACCGGGCTTTGGCGCATCCAGAGACCACTGTGACCTGGATTATCATGGATTCAGACGCGACGAATGGCGCAAGCCGCATCTGGCTCGATCTCACCAATCGCCAGGACTGGCGGAATTTCTTTGTACTGCGCAAAACGATAGGCACAACACAGATGTACGAATATGTGGGCGCCCAGGGAACTGGAGGCGTTTCGAGCAGGCCTGCCATGGCAATTCCTGGGCAGCGGCGGATGAGCGCTCTTCTCGCTCACGATTTCCGCGTGTTCAATATCTGCTCGAAATAGGCGGCCAGCGCATACGCGGCGGGACGGCGGGTCCACTGCCCGGCGCCTCCTGAGAATATATGTGTAAAGCCTCCCGATGCGTCTGTGCCGGCGCCCACCCAGTAGTTGATTCCGACAAGGTAAGGGATGGCCGAGAGCGTCTCCAGTTCAGCCTTGAGGACACGCTCCTGTGTGGCGTCATCCACTGGACTATTTAGCGAGTATCCCATTTCTCCGATGAGGATGTGAGCATCTGGCCGCGCAGTATGAAGGTCCTCGATCTGCTGTTTCCATGCGCGCGCAGCTGCGCTGGGATCAGTTGCGTCAGCATCGGGGTATGCGTCAATCACGACGAGATTGCCCATGCGCAGAATGGTGCTTGGATAGAGCACATCCAGATGCGTCGCGGTCCAGGGATCGACGGAGTGGACTGTCGTGACGACACCTGGAATGCCGAGTTGCTCGAATGCGCTATCTGCTGTGTCCGTGAGGTCAATGATGAACTGATTGAAGGCATCGGTAGCGGCATTTGGCGCGGGTGGGTTCCACGACCAGTTGGGGCCATAGTTCACACTCCAATAGGCGCCGTTCTCTGGTTCCGCGCAGGAGTCAAATATGTCACCTGGCCGGAAGAGGTATGGATGGGCAAGAATGTACTCTCGCAGTTTGGCCAGAAACATGGCGGGAGTGAACGCGCCTGAGTTGCCCTCGCCCCACCCTGTGAAGCCGGTCCGGAACCACACGTGCTTACCCGCCGCGCGAATCGATGTGACCCAGCGCGTCAGGTAGTCCACATCATTGAGATGGGTATCAACGGCGATGTAATTGACGTTGAGGCTTGCGGAGAGATTGATGTCGTTGGCGATCTGCGCATCAGTCAGCGGGTTGCGTTCTGTATCTCTGCTTTCCTTCATGGTATCTATCGACGCGATGAAGGAAACGGGCGGTTCAGAGTGAGGTGTGGTTGTTTGTCCCCGAAACTCGGCGCATCCAGCAATCAGCGAACAGAGTACGCAGAGAGCGAGGAGCAGCGCAATCGCCTGAGAGGCGCCGCTCTTGTTCTTGGGAGAGCGCCACTGGTGGGCAGACGCGCTGGTCACCGCCTGACCTGCTGGCGATGATGTCCAGCAGGTCAGGCGGTGATGTCGGCGGAGGTTCTCGTTGTAGCGGGTGTCGAAGTCGCTGACCAGCATGCCGCAGCCGCCCTCCCCAATTGAGAGGTGGTGGCCATCGCGCCAGTCCTGGCGCGGCGCCGCTCTCCGCCGCGCTCAGTGCGCAAGGGCCATGCCAGAGGCGCGACTGCTGGCCGACAGCGTGCGCGCGTGGCTGGCCAGCAGGCGTGGATAGAAGCAGCGGCGCTGGTGGTATGCCGCTGGTGGAGACGGCGGCTATGTGTGGTGGTGGCGAATCCCTGCCAGTTCAGAGCCGGGACTCGCCACTCAAGCGCGCTAGCAGGCGTAATCCTGGTCGAGCGAGCCAGTGAACTGGATCAGGTAGGTCGGGCCGCCGGTGAACTGATGGCCGGTGCAATATTTGGCCGCCTGGGTAGCGGTGCGCACGGTGGTCGCGCCCCAGTTCGGCCAGTTGTTGAGCCACGTTCCGGTGACGGTATCCCACTGGTAGGTCGTGCTGTAGACGCCAACCGTCGTCACACCGTTCGCGATCAGCGCATCATACTCGCCTTGCAGGCTGTTTTGGTTCTGCGTCGTGTCGCTGTTCCAGGTGTTGCTGGTCTCCACATCCAGCCACCAGACGCTGGCGTGGATGTTCAGGCTGTTGGCGTAGTTGAGCGCATACAGCCCGGCGTTGTAGCCATAGTTATAGGCCAGGCAGTTGTTATCGCCGGTGGCGCAGACCTTAGGGCTGTTGGGGTTGATATACGACGACTGGTTGTACCAGCCGGTGTTGACGTAGAGGCTGAGGGATGGGAACCAGGCCGCCTCTTTTGCCAGGCAGGGGTTCTGGCTGTAGCCCGTGCCGTCGGTCACACCGACAATGCCGAAGTTGGGGTGTTTGGGCGCCGTCGCCGTGCAGTTTGGCCAGGAAACATCATAGCCTGTCGTGCCGCTGGTGTAGGGCGATGAGCCTTTCGCGATGTGCGAGCCGCTCGCAGCCTCCGCTGGGCGCGCGACCACCACTAGCATCATCAGAACCGCCCCCGCAATCGCGCAGATCGCCTGGAGCGCGCGTCGTGTCCCGCGTGCGCTACGCATGCGCCGTTCTCCTTCTCTCACTCCCGCCCGTTGCCTGACATCCCACATATGCGGCGCCGATAGCGTATCTCACCGCTTCTGCTAAGAGCAACGAAGTAGGCTCACCGATGGCAGCCAATACCGCCGCGCCTACGACAATTGTACTGGTATGGGGTCGATTGCCGCGTACACTGTCCAAGCTAATAGCCGCCCGCCAGGCGCATGGAGATGGCGGCGTTGTGGCGCCGGTCAGCGTCGCCCGGTCGCCACGCTTTCCGCTTGCCTTCGATATGATCAGCGGTTGCGCAAGTAACTCGTGAGGCGGAATGATCTCGCGATTGATCCGCTTCTGGCTGTCCCGTTCGCCGCGCGTGTCGGTCGTATCGTGGATACGTAAGTTGACAGGCGTTGATAGACTGTAAGTAGCAATCGCTGATGAGACCTCGCTTTGAAGTCAACTCCAAAGCATTGGGTGGGCCAGCGTAGCATACTAGCGCTAGAGCGCCTGGCGGGTTGGGCGCGCCACGAGCGGCGCGCTTCTGTGGAGCATGACCTGATGCACGAAGAGCGCCATCCGCGCGCGGTGGAACCTGCTCCGTGCGGAAGAACAGGCCTGGCGATTTCATGAAGAGGCGCCAGCCGCCTGAGCGCGATTTCAGCGCTTGCGTGTCTACAGGGGTGTTCGCTGCGAGCAAACGGGCTGGCAATCACAAGAACGCCCGCGCCATGCATGTGTTACGGGCTGCGGGTGAAAGGAGCGCGTGAACGATGCGCGCGCTTGTGAGTGTCTGCGCGTCGTCGACGTCTTCCGATGTCATGGCGCCAGGTGGAAGGGCGGATATTGGTCGGTGACCAGGAGGAAGGCATAGGCGACGACGCGGTTATGCCAGCGCAGGACGCCCTCCACCAGATCGAAGAGGCTGCGCGGGTAGACGCCTGAGAACAGGATGGTGAACCAGGCGATGATGACCACCACGACCGCCGCGATGTAGAGAAAGATCAGCACGACATAGTGCGGGATGGCCAGGAACCACTTCACCAGTGGCAGCCAGCGGTTGAGGTCGCGCTGGGCGTCGGGGTAGGGATAGTCGAGGTGGACCGCCTGCCCCTCATCGGTCGAGGGATAGCGGTCGTCCATCAGCGCAAGGTAGACGCTGACCCGATTGCTGAACCGCAGTAGCTCCAGGTTCCAATCGAACCACCAGCGCGGATACTTCTGACGGAACAGGATCAGGAGTAGCGGCGCGAAGAACAGCAGGCCGCCTGCTCCCGCCGCTGTCGCCGTTGCCTCGCTATGCTGCGTGCTCCATTCCCACGTCCCGCCAGCCACAGCGCCCAGCACGAACAGAATCGGAATGGCAGTGAAGAGGCGAAAGAAGGTCGTCAGCCGGTCGAGCGGCCGGTCGGGATAGTCCACCGAGAATTGTACCGGGTAGGTCGCAGGTTCCATGATTTTCTCCTCATTCATGGGCAGGACATGCGCGCGCTCGTGAACTGAACACGATGCAGGCCGCGTAACCCTGTCGAGCCAGTGTGCAACTGGGGCGCCAATTCACCGCGACATACGGGGCGCGAATCGTGCGCCATACGCGAGTGGCGGGAGTGGCTGCTCCCTTGCGGGACGCTAGCCCGCGTGGTACGCTGGCGAAGACAATCGCAGAGTGTCAGGGCGATGAGCGAGGATAGTAGGCGTCGCGTCCTCTCCAGAGAGTCGGCGGCTGGTGCGAGCCGACGTGTGAGGCGCGCCGAAGCTCCCTCGTGAGCCGCGCTGGTGAGCCGGGCCGCATGCGTGCGGCGCGGGGTAGCTGGCGCCGGGAACTCCCGTTACAGGGTCGGGGCGTGTTGGCGCCCGCAGAGGCCGCGACCGTGAGGCCGCGACGAAACAAGGTGGTACCGCGAATACCGCGTGCGCGCTGTTCGCCCTTGTCGGGGCGGATGGCGTTTTTTGTTGGCGCCGCGCTGGCTCGTCATCCGTCCGCCTCCAGCAACGTTGCTCGTGATGAGAGGATGTGACAGACATGGCGCGAATTCATACCCCGCCGCGCGACCCGACATCCGCGGCGGCCAGCAAGCCGCCCCGCACGCGAAAGCGGGGCGTCGCGACCAGCGCGCAGGGGAAGAGCCCCGCGAAGGCCAGGAAGGGCGCGCCCGACGCCGCTAGAGCCAGCGCGCGCCCGCCACGCTACGACTTCGCCGCCTTCGAGCGCCGCTGGCGCGCGGAGTGGGAGGCCACCGGCGTCTATCGCGTGGACATCGAGCGGGCGCCGCGCCCCTTCTACAATCTGATGATGTTCCCGTACCCCTCCGCCGAGGGGCTGCATGTCGGCAATGTCTACGCCTACGTCGGCTCTGACATCCAGGGGCGGCTAATGGCGATGCGCGGCTACGATGTCTTCGAGCCGATGGGCTTCGACGCTTTCGGCATCCACAGCGAAAACTTCGCCATCAAGCGGGGCGAGCATCCCGCCAGGCTGACCGCGCGCAACGTCGAACGCTTCCGTGAGCGCCAGCTCAAGCGCATCGGCGCCCGTTTTGACTGGTCGCACGAGGTCAACACCACCGACCCCGCCTACTACCGCTGGACGCAGTGGATCTTCATCCAGCTCTTCAAGATGGGCCTGGCCACGCGCAAGACCGGGGTGGTCAACTGGTGTCCCAACGACAAGACCGTGCTGGCCGATGAGCAGGTCATCAGCGGCCACTGCGAGCGCTGCGGCGCGCTGGTCGAGCGGCGCGAGCTGCCACACTGGGCGCTGCGCATCACCCACTATGCTGATCGCCTGCTGGAGAATCTGGAGACGCTGGACTGGTCGGAGCGGGTCAAGGCCGCCCAGCGTCACTGGATTGGTCGCTCCACAGGCGTCGAGTTCGCGCTGGTCGTCGCCGGGCATGCGGACACCAGCGTCAACGTCTTCACTACGCGCCCCGATACCGTCTTCGGCGTCACATTCGTCGCGCTAGCGCCAGAGCATCCGCTGGCCGAGCGCATCGCCACGCCGGAGCGGATCGCCGCTGTCCGCGAGTACCGCGCCGGAGCCGCCACCCGCATCGCCGCCCGCGAGCGCGCCCGCGAGGAGGCCGACGCCAGCGCCAGGGAAGCCGCGCCCACTGGCGTCTTTACCGGCGCCTACGCCATCCATCCGATGACGGGCGAG
>DASVWQ010000160.1:0-5512 GCA_036393135.1 Ktedonobacterales bacterium | reverse complement strand
ATCGAGCAAGCGCTCCATCGTCGGGCGGTCGTCCACCGTCCAGACGTGCACGTCGAGGCCTAGCTCGTGCGCCAGGCGGATGCTGGTCGGCGAGACGACGCGAATGCCGCTGTAAATCTCCGGGACCTGGAGCGCATCATATTGCGGCCGCAGGCTGCGCGTCTGGCGTACCAGCACCCGTAGCAGGTAGCCGCGCACCTCGCCTGCGCTGGCCGAGGTCGCCAGCCGTCCCTCGCCCAGCGCGCGGAATCGCCGCAGGGCGTCGGTATGGAAGCTACCCACCATCGTCCAGTCTTCCCAGCCGTTGTCCAGCAGCAGCCGCGCCAGTCGCCGCTCACCCTCCGCGTCGTTCACCTTCATTTCGATGTTGATGCGCGTCCGGGGGAAGCGCTCATAGACCTCACGCAGCGTCGGGATTGTCACGCCCTTGCCGCGCCAGGGAAAGGTCGCGCCGCCGTCAGGCGTGAAGTGGTAGCCCGCGTCGAGTCGCCGCAGCTCGTCGAGAGACAGCGCCGCCAGCGGGCCGCTGCCGCTGGTCGTGCGGTCGAGTGTCTCGTCGTGGAAGACGACGATCTCGCCATCGCGGGTGTAGTGAACATCCAGTTCCAGCGCGTCGGCCCCCAGCGCCATGCCATTCTCGAAGGCGGGCAGTGTGTTTTCCGGAGCCAGCGCCGAGCCGCCACGGTGAGCGAAGAAGAGCGGGCGCTCGTGTGTCACATAGGGATGGCGTGGAGCCTCGTCGGCCTGGCCGTCGGCGGTGGACATCGCTACTCTTCTCCTCGCGCACCTGGGGACTGGCGCGGCGTCACTCACCACCCGCCTCAGATGTTCTCTCATTCTAGCTGACCGATCTGCGATTGGCCAGCGTCGCGCGGCGCCTGGGTCAGACGGTCGAACGATATTCCACGCGAGGTGTTCCCCATCGCTGGCGAATGTGGTAAAATACAGACGGACTGTTGCGCCCAGCTTAATTGGGGCCGGACAATCACAGCCCACACAGAGGGCGGCGCCCCAGCCGCCACAGGAGAACCCAAACCCATGAAGGCCGGAATTCACCCGAAATATCAGACCGCGACGGCGACGTGCGCCTGCGGCAATACCTTCCCGGTCGGCAGCACCAAGGCCAATCTGAAGGTCGATGTGTGCGCCAAGTGCCATCCGTTCTACACCGGACAGCAGCGCATCCTCGATACCGCTGGCCGTGTCGAGCGCTTCCGCAAGCGCTTCAACATCGCCGAGGAAGAGTAGCGACCGCTCAGGCGAACGGCCATCCATACGCACATTTCGTGACAGGGCGCGGACCGCAAGGACCTGCGCCCTCTCGCTACCCACGCTGGTTATCAGCCCGCCAGCGGGACCGCCGCTCTCAGGAGGCAGCGACAGGTGAAGGGGACATCCCGTCCACGCACGGTACTCTTTCTCATCTCTGATACAGGCGCTGGCCACCGGAGCGCGGCGAACGCCATCCACGCCGCGATGCGCATCCTGGAGGAGCGGACGCCCCACACTGCGGCTTCCGGCGCGGAACACGATCCGCACTGGCGCGCCGTGATCGTGGACGGCTTCGCGGAGTGCGCGAACTTCCCGCTGCGCAAGGGCGTCTTCCTTTACGGCCCGGCGATCAAGCACAGCCCACGCCTCTATTCGCGCCTCTTCCACATGACCAACACCGCGTCGCGCTTCCATGCCGCCTACCGCATCTCGAAGCCATTCCTCCGCCAGGGCATCACGCAACTGCTCCAGCGCGTGCGCCCCGACGTGATCGTCTCGGTCCATCCACTGCTCAATCACATCACGCTCCAGGCGATGCGCGACATCGGCGTGCGGGTTCCGTTCATCACTGTCATCACCGATCTGGTGAGCATTCACACGGCCTGGGTCGCGCCGGATGTGACCGTCTGTGTGACGCCAACTGAGGCGGCGCGCGACTACGCCATCGCGGCGGGCATCGCGCCGAAGCGGGCGCCACTGCTCGGCATGCCCATCGACCCATCCTTCGCTGAACAGCCGACCACCACCCTGGAGGAACGCAAGGCGGCGCTGGGTCTCGACCCCACGCTGCCAACCATCCTGCTGGTCGGTGGTGGCGAGGGCGCGGGCGGTCTCTCACGCGCCGCCTACACGCTGGGCAGGCTCCAAGCGAAGGCGCAGCTTGTCATCGTGACGGGGCGCAACCACACGCTCTACAGCCAGCTCCAGCAGGAGCGCGCCGCGTTCCACATGCCGACGACCGTGCTGGGCTTCGTTACCAACATGCCAGAGTGGATGCGCGCCGCCGATGTTGTGGCGACCAAGGCTGGCCCCGGCTCGATCAGCGAGGCGATGGCCTGCGGGCTGCCGGTCATCCTCACGGGCTACATCCCCGGCCAGGAGGAGGGCAACGTGGACTACACGTTATCCAATCGGCTGGGCCTGTTTGCGGAGTCGCCAGAGAAACTGACCGCCGCTGTGCGCCTGCTGCTCGATCCTACCTCGCCGACGCTGGAGGAGATGCGCGCAAATGTGCGGCGGCTGAGTCACCCGGGCGCGTCGTTCGACATTGCCCGCCTGATCCTCTCCTATGTGCCAGCGGTAGGCGCGCCGTCCGCCTGGGCCAGCGCCCCTCGCGCGCAGCGGGCGCGTGTCTCGCGGGCCATCAGCCGCCGCCGCCACTCCGCTCAGGGCGCCGCCCGCCAGAAGATCCGCCGCCCGGCGGGGACCGTGCGCCGCCTGCCGCCGCTCACGCTCGCCTTCCCCCAGATCCGCCGCAACCATGCTCACCCACGGCGCGGGCTGGGGCTGCCCACCCTCGACAGCGCACGCGCCCTGCTGCGACGCGGCGCGCCCCTCGGCCTGACGCCGCCCCGCCGCTCGCGCATCGATCCCTGGCGCTAAGCCGCGCCACGCCGCGCTCCAGCGCTGATATTGGCGGAGAGCGCGCCCGCTGGGGTACCCTGTAACAAGAGAGACTGGGACCGCGTGGCTGGCGCCGCGCCCGCAGGATGGAGTGACGCGACGATGGAGAGCGAGCGGCAGGACACGACAAGCGCGACCGAGGAGACGCCCGCGACGAGCGGGGCAGGACTGCGCCGACGGGGCGCCGCGCGCTGGGCGCTGACGGGTGGCCTGCGCGTCCTCTACCGCGCATGGACACGTCTCGCGGCGGCGTGGTTTCCCGAGGACTCGGAGCGCGCCCGCATCGCCAGCCAGATCGGCATTCCGCTGCCCGACCGCCTGAACATGAGCTGGGTCACGCCGCAGCTTGCCGTCGGCGGGCGTATCCGCCCGGAGGACATCGGACGGCTGGCGCGCTCTGGCGTCACCGCCGTCGTCGATACCCGCTCGGAGCATCAGGATGACGAGGCGGCGCTGAGCGCGGAGGGCATCAGCCTGCTCTATCTACCCACCCCCGACACACACCCCCTCACGCTGGAGGACCTGCGGCGCGGCGCCGACTGGGTGAACGCGCGCCTGGCCGAGGGCGACCGCGTACTGATCCATTGCGAGCATGGCGTGGGGCGCAGCGTGCTGCTGACGGCGGCGGCGCTGGTGGGCGGGGGCATGTCGGCGCACGACGCCGTGGCGCTGATCCAGCGGCGGCGCTGGCAGGCGGCGCCCAACCACCGCCAGATCGTGCGCCTGCAAGAGTTCGAGCGCGACACGCGCAGCGCGCAGCCCACTCCACAATGAAAGCCTTGCTCAACCACTTCCCCTCTCCTCGCGGGAGGAGGACCCCGCGAGCCAGTGGGGCTTGGGGTTGGAGGGTGAGGTCATGCCCGCTCATCGCGCTGCTGGCGATGCTGGCGATTACGCTGGCAGGCTGCGCCGCGACCTCCCAGCCGCCCGCGCCGGTCAACGACCCCGGCCTGCATCCACCGGCGGCGGCGAGCGACTGGCGGATGTTCGGCTACGACCCCGCGCGCAGCGGCGTAAACCCTGGCGAGACGAGCCTCAGCCCAGGCAACGTGGGCAAGCTGACGAAGCTCTGGCAGGTGCGGCTGCCCGGCGTCGCCGACTCTTCGCCGATTCTGCTGCATGCGCTGCCCTTCCCTGGCGGTCTGCGCGATATCCTCTACGTCACCACCCGCGATGGCCGCCTGCTCGCGCTCGACGCCCACGACGGCGCGCTGCTCTGGAGCCAGCGTCCCAGCGGCCCGAAGATCACCCACTCCTCGCCGGTCGCCGACGCCGACCACACGTATGTCTACGCCTATGGGCTGGATGGCGCGCTCCACCGCTACAACCCTATCACCGGGCGCGAGGCGACCGGCAATGGCTGGCCTGAGCCGATCACGTCGATGACGCAGACGGAGAAGCAAGGCTCGGCGCTCAACCTCGCCAACGGCTACGTCTACGCCACCACTGGCGGCTACATCGGCGATGCGCCGCCCTACCAGGGGCATGTCGTCGCCATCAACCTCGCAACCGGAAAGCAGGCCGTCTTCAACAGCCTCTGCGCCCACCTGAAGCACATCCTGCGCGATGGCGAGTGCGCAGAGCAGATGTCGGGCATCTGGTCGCGCGGCGGAGTGGTGGTGGACCCGACCGACGGCAGCATCTTCGTGGATACCGGCAACGGCGACTTCAACGCCAACCGTGGCGGCGATGACTATGGCGACAGCATCATCCATCTCAGCGCCGACGCCACGACTATCCTGGACTCCTACACGCCGCCCAACTATCAGCGACTCGACGACACCGACGCCGACCTGGGCAGCTCCGCGCCCGCCCTGCTGCCGACGATCGCCGGGAGCCGCACGCCGCTGCTGCTGGTCCAGGGCGGCAAGGATGGCCAGTTCCGGCTCATCAACCGCGCGGACATGAGCGGCAAGGGTGGCTCCGGCCATGTCGGCGGCGCGCTCCAGACGCTCAGCCTCGGCTGCGGACTCTTCACCCAGCCGACCATCTGGACCGACTCCGCCACGGGCGATATCTGGGTCTTCGTCGCCTCGGTCTGCGGCATGCGCGCCTATCAGGTTAAGACCGACGCGAACGGCGTGACGCGGCTGGCGCAGACCTGGCAAAACGGCGACACCGTGACCACCCCGGTCATCGCGGGCGGCGTGCTTTTCGGGGCTGGCTCCGGCGCGCTGCGAGCCTACGACCCCACCAGCGGCCGCGCGCTCTGGAACAGCGCCCAGTCCAGCGCGAACGGTACGATCAGTGGCATCCACTGGGAAAGCCCGATCGTCGTCGGCGGCGCCGTCTACATCACTGACGAAAACGCGACGCTGACCTGCTACGGGCTGAAGTCGTGAGCGGAAAGGATCGCGCGCATGCCGGATGACTCGCCCGCCCCGATGGATGTGGCGGTGTTGCGCGCGCTGCTGGGCGACACGCCGCTGGGTTCGCCGTTGGTCTATCTGCCCGCCATCCCCTCGACCAACACGCATGCCAGCGAGTTGGCTCGCGCGGGCGCCGCTGAGGGGACGCTGGTGACAACTGACGACCAGACGGCGGGACGCGGGCGTGTGGGGCGTGTCTGGAAGGCGATGCCGCGCCAGCAGCTCGCGATGTCGCTGATCCTGCGCCC
>DASVWQ010000159.1:0-3886 GCA_036393135.1 Ktedonobacterales bacterium | reverse complement strand
ACGGGCGCTCAGGACGCCTCGCGCGAGGCGGTCGCCAGCGCCGTCGCCACCACCTGGGCGAGCGTCTGGCGGGCCAGCGTTCGCTCGAACGCCGCCTCGGCCTCGCCGAAGTACGTTTCGAGCGTGCTCTGGATGACACCGCCGATCTTGCAGTTGGGATTGGTATGGTGGCGCATGGCCAGCAGATGACCCTCATCCACGGCCTGATAGATGGTCAGCAGGGAGATGTCCTCTGGCGCGCGACGCAGCCGCCAGCCACCACGCGCGCCCGGCTGCGACTCCACCAACCCGGCGCGGCTCAGCGCGCCGAGAATGCGCCGCAGGAACGCCGGATTGGTGTTGACGCTACTGGCCATCTCCGCCGATGTGACCTGCTCGTCTTCGTCCAGCGCCAGCAGCGCCAGCATATGGATGGCGCTGGCGAACTGTGTGTTGGTCTGCATTCCAGCCCTCCCCGGCTTCATGTCTATCTGTAACTACTATAGACACAATTAAGGGTAAATGTCAAGGCCGGGGAGATGCGGCAGAGAGCCGCGCTAGCTGTCCTGCTCAGCCAGCGCGGCGTCCTCGGCGGCGTAGTCGAAGGCGGCGGGATCGTCGTCGGTGGCGGGGTTGGCGCGCTCCCAGGCGATGGTGCGCGCATAGGCTATGTCGAGCGGCGTCGGCTCGCTGTAGCCCAGCTCCGCGCGGATGCGGCCGCTGGCGCTGACGAGCGGCTGGCGCGCGTCCACTCCCGCGCGCATCGCCTCTGGCAGCCGTCCCGCTGGAACTCGCGCCACGCGGCCATGCCAGCCAGCGGCGGCGCCCACCGCCAGCGCCCGTTCCTCCAGTGTTGGCGTCCGCTCCTCACCGACGTTGTAGACGCGCCCGGCCGAGCGGGGCGCGAGCGCGGCCAGCGCGATGGCGTGCGCGACATCCTCGACATAGGCGTGCGTCCAGCGCCAGTCGGCTTCTCCAGCGTCGAGCGGGATGACCGCCCGCCCGTCGTCCATCCGCCGGAGGAAAGAGTGGAAGCGTCGCTGGCGGTCGCCGGGGCCATAGACGGCGGGCAGCCGCAGCACTGCGCAGGGCAGCGTGGCCGAGGCCAGCGCCAACCGCTCTACAGGAATCTTGTCGTAGTCGTCCATCCAGCGCATGGGGTCGTCCACCGCGCGTGGCTCGGCGCCGCGATAAGGGTAGAGCCGCTCGCGGAGCGGCGAGTCCTCGGTCAGCGGGATAGGGTCTGGCTCGCCTGGCTCCACGCCGATGATGCGACCATAGGCGCGGTAGACATCCTGGCTGCTGATGACCACCCCGCGCGCCGCCAAGCCGCTTAGCGCCTCGATGAACCCAGCGGCGTGGGCCTCCAGCATCGCGATCATGTGTATCGCCACGTCCGGCGCGAACCGCTCCAGCGCTGGACGGTTCTCGGCCAATGCCTCACGCTCGCCGTGGATGTGTTCCACGCCCTCTGGGACATCGCGCTCGGTCTGGCCGCGATGATAGACCGCGACCGTGTGGCCACCCGCCAGCAATTCACGCGCGACCGCGGGCCCCATGAAGCTCGTTCCACCAATCAGCAGGATGCGCACGGTCTCTCCTCCTCGCGTTCATTGCTGGCGTTCATCGCTGGCGGGTGGCGCGCTACTTCGCGCGTCCCTTCCAGTCTTCCAGCGGCAGCACTTCATCAATGATGCCATATTCGCGCGCGGCCTCGGCGGTCATGAAGAAGTCGCGCTCGGTGTCATGGCGGATGCGCTCCAGCGGCTGGCCGGTGTGCAGGGCGATGATGTCGTTCATCATGTCGCGGGTGTGCAGCAGGTCGCGCGCGTGGATGTCGATGTCCGTCACCTGGCCGCCCAGTCCGCCTTGCAGCAACGGCTGGTGCATGTGGACCTTGGCGTGCGGCAGCGCAAAGCGGCGCCCAGGGTCGCCCGCCATCAGCAGGATCGCGCCGAAGCTGGCCGCCATGCCGACGCAGGTGGTGGCGACGGGGCAGCGCAGCGAGCGCATCGTGTCATAGATGGCCAGCCCGGCGGTGATGACCCCGCCTGGCGAGTTGATGTACATGTTGATCTCGCGGTCGGGACTCTCGCTGGCGAGGAAGAGCAGCTCGGCGACGATCAGGTTGGCGGCCTGGTCCTCGATGGGCCCATTCACCATGATGATGCGCTCGCGCAGCAGCCGCGAGAAGAGGTCGTAGGCGCGCTCGCCACGCGACCCGCTCTCGATGACGGTCGGCACGATCAGGCTGGCGGCGGACGCCTGCGCCTGCGGTGTGCGGTCGAAAGGGGACATGGGGTACACTCCTCTAGGCCTGGCGGACGAAATAGTAGATCAGCGTGCGGGTGGCCTCGCGCGTGTCGGGCAGTGGCACGATGCCTGCCAGCAGCCAGCCTTCGGCGCCGAGCGCGGCCAGCCGCTCCTCATCCAGCGGCGGCTCCTCGCGCAGGTCCACCGAGACGACGTGGTACTCCCAGCGAACGCGCTCGCTGGTCTGCTCGTAGACAATGGGCAGCGGTAGCCCGAATGGCTGGGACGTCGGCTGGCTGAAGACGCCGCGCGTTCCCGGACTCCAGAACGTCATGTCGTATGCTCCCTTCAGGGGTGGTGGACCGCAACTCGCTCGCCGCGACTCCTCGGATGGCGCGGTGGGACATGGCCCTGCTTGTACGATACCGGTGGGCGCCGTAGAATTGAAGGCAAATCGCATGCTGTCAGCATGCGTCGCCGCTCGCGTATGCTATGAGCATGTGTCGCGGCGGGCATGAGCGCCGAAGCGCGATTCGGCGGAGGGAGGGCGATGCTATGGACGACCTGCAAACGGCGGTCGGCGCGGTCATCCGCCGCGAGCGCCACGAGCGCGGCCTGACGCTGAAGGAGCTTGCCACGCGCGCGATCATCTCAGTGGTCTATCTCGGCGAGATCGAGCGCGGCAAGAAGTATCCCTCCCCGGTCACGCTGGAGCGGCTGGCCGAGGCGCTGGACCTCACCACGCCCGATCTGCTGGAGCGCATCGCCTATACCCTGCGCGCGGTCGAGCAGCCCGTCGAGGCGCGCAGCATCGGCTTCCTCACGCCGCGCAACGACACGAGCGCCATGCCGATGCCATCTGGCGGACGTATCGTCAATCTGGTGGCGCTGGTCGCGTGAGTGATTCCCCACCATCCGGCGACGAGACGGCGCCACAGGAGTCGCGCGGCGAGCGTCTCCAGAAGTACCTCGCCCACTGCGGGGTCGCCTCGCGCCGCCACGCCGAGGAGCTGATCCTCGCCGGGGCTGTCAGCGTGAACGGGCGGGTCGTGCGCGAGCTAGGCGTGCGGGTCGAGCCAGGGCAGGATGTCGTGCGGGTGCGCGGCGAGCGAGTCACGCCAGAAGAGACGCCGATCTACCTGCTGCTGAATAAGCCCGCTGGCGTGGTGACGACGGTGAGCGATCCCCAGGGGCGCGAGACCGTGCTCGACCTGCTGCCGCCGAGATGGCGCGCGGCGCGGGTCTATCCGGTCGGGCGCCTCGACCAGTATACTGAGGGCCTGCTGCTGCTGACCAACGACGGCGACCTGGCGCTGCGGCTGACACACCCACGCTACGCCTTGACAAAGGAGTATCATGCTCTGGTGCGCGGGCGACCGGACGCCGAGGCGCTGGCGCGCTTCGCGGCGGGGCTGACGCTACCCGGCGAGACGCGCCCGACGGCCCCCGCGCGGGCGTGGCTGCTGGGGCCAGGCGAGGAGCCGCGCGACGACCGGGCGACAACCTGGGTGGCGGCGGAACTGCACGAGGGGCGCAATCGTCAGGTGCGGCGGATGTTCGAGGCGCTGGGCTATCGCACGCTGCGGCTGCGGCGGGTGCGCGTGGGGCCACTGACACTGGGCGATCTGCGACCCGGCGAGACGCGCCCGCTGAC
>DASVWQ010000158.1:0-7965 GCA_036393135.1 Ktedonobacterales bacterium | reverse complement strand
CTGCGGCTGCGGGCGGCGGAAGCCGCAGCGCGGACACGACCAGTGGCCAATGTGGCTGTAGAAGCGCGGCGCGAAGTCCAGCACGGCGCGGCAACGCGGGCAGGTGCGCGTGTCAATCACCTGCGCCACGCTATCTGAATCGGCGTGGGTGGGTGTCCGCTCGACGCCATAGAACAGCGTCGGCCCGGCGTAGCCATCGCCCAGCGCCGCCACCGCCGGATCATCGGCGTTCAGGGCGAGAATCGTGGTTGGCGGCAGCTTGGCCAGGCTCGCGCGCCAGCGCTCCGCCACCGTATCCACCTCGCCATAGCGGTCAAGCTGGTCGCGGAAGAGATTGGTCACGATCAGCACGCGCGGTTGCAGGTCGGTCGCGATGCGTGCGAAGGCCGCCTCGTCCACTTCCAGCACGAAGGCGCCCGCGCCGCCATCTTCCAGCCGCCCCATCGGGCCAGCCCGACGCAGCATGGTCGTGGCGATGCCGCGCGCGAGGTTCGAGCCTTCACGATTGCGCCAGATACGCATGCCAGCGGCGCGCAGGACGTAGGCGACCAGTCCGCTGGTGGTCGTCTTGCCGTTCGTGCCTGTCACCACCACGCATCCCTGCTGGGCCTGCGCCGCCAGCCGCTGGATAATCCGCGGGTCGGCGACCTGCGCGACGAGACCGGGCAGGCTCGTGCCGCCGCTGATGCCCAGGCGACGCGCCAGCCCGCCAGACGCGCGCCCTAGCGCAATCGCCAGCGCCGTGCGGGCATGCGTGCGCGCGCGGCGCGCGGGAGGACGCCGCCCGTGCGAGGTCGAGAGAGATGGCGATGTGTCTGGCTGACCGTGCGAACTCATGCAGGCTCCGATGTGGTGAGCAGGCGGCGGATCGTCTCGACGAGCGTCTCCTGCGGACACGGTTTCACGAGGTAGGCGTCGGCGCCCAGCGCGAGGGCGTAGTCACGGTGTTTGTCCGCCGCGCGCGTGGTCAGCATCGCCACGCGCACCTGCTGATATTGCGGCGAACTGCGCATGATGGTGAGCAACTCGAACCCGCTCAGTCGCGGCATCTCGACATCCAGCACCACGACGGCGGGCAGCGCCTTTTCCATCACTTCCAGCGCCTCGCGGCCATCGCTCGCCTGGCTGGTGGCAAAACCCGCCGCCGTCAGCATCTGCTCCAGCGAACGCCGGATGGTCACGGAGTCGTCGACGATCAGGACCGTTGGCGACGGCGCGCCACGCTCGATGGGCGCGCCCGCTGGACGCAGCGTCACCTGGCCGCCGGAGAGTCGTCGCGCCAGCGCCTCGTGTGGATCGATCAGCAGCGCCACATCGCCATCTTCCGGGCGCACGACCACCCCACGCACGACGCGCCGCTCATATCGCCGGGGCAGCGGGCGCACCGCCGCCTCACGCACATCGGCGTCTCCCACCGACTCCACCAGCAGCGCCACCAACTCACCCTGCCAGCGCACTAGCGCCATCCGACGCAACTTTTCGGCGTCCTGCTCGAAGCCCAGCAACTCGGCGAACGCGAAGGCTGGGACCTCGAAGGACGCTGGCGCGGCGCCGTCGCGCTCCTCCTCCGCCGCCGCTTGCTCCGGGTCGGGCGTCGTCTCTGGCGTGGAGTCCACCAAGACGCGCCACTCGCGCACGCCGCGCACGTCGTCCATCGTCCGCCGCTCAGTCAGGCGTTCGGCTGGAACGATGCCCGTGGACTGTACCATGTTGAACGGCAGCGCGAAGACCTGGCCGCCCGCGCTCACCTCCAGCACAGGCTGCATGCTCAGCGAGACCGGCACGCGGATGCGGAACGTCGTTCCTTTGCCCACTTCGCTCTGCACCGTGATCGAGCCTTTGAGGGTGTGGATAGTATGCGCCACATCGGCCAAACCGATGCCGCTGCCCGCCAGCGCGCCGACATAGCCCGACGCGGCGCCGGATGTCGAGACGCCCAGGTGGAACATGAGGCTGAGCGCCTGCTCCGTGGTCAGGTCCCGCGCATCCTCGGCGGAGATGAGTCGCGCGCCGATGGCCGCGCCAATCAGCAGATTGGCGTTGATGCCACGACCATCGTCGCCCACCTCGATCACGATGGACGAGCCTGCCGAGTGCGCGTGCAGCCACACCTTGCCGCGCGCGGGTTTGCCCGCCTCCGTGCGCTCCAGCGGCAGCTCGATGCCGTGCGCGACGGCATTGCGCATCAACTGGATAAGCGGGTCTTCCAGCGCCTCCAGCACCGAGCGGTCAATCTCGATCTCGTCGCCGCGCGCATCGAAGTCCGCCAGCTTGCCGAGATTCTTGGCCGCCACCAGCGCCGCCAGCCGCGCGCGTGGGGTAATCTCGCCCATCCGCGCCAGCCGCATGTCCATCGCGACTTCCTGGATGTCGCGGGTCAGCGCCTCCTGCGTCTCGGTGAGCTGCGAGAGGCGGTCCAGTGAAGCGGTGAGGACGCCATAATCCGCCGAAACATCCGCGACAACCTCAGCGAGCGCGCGGAGAGCCGAGTCGATGTCGGTGTAGCGCTCCATCTCCAGGGCGCTCCACGAGGCCCGCAGCGCCCCCGAAGGCGTGGCAGGCGTCGCTGGGTCGCCATCGAGCGCGGCGACGCCGCTCGCATCGCTCCCGCGCGCCGAGAACAGGTTATCGAAGGTCAGAGGGTGCGTATCGCTGATCTGGGCGCTCTTTTCGCGCAGCCGCAGCAGCGTCTCGCGCATCTCCTCCTGCACGCGGCCAATCTCGCCGCGATTACGCGCCATCGCGCCGCGATTGGCTGCCAGCGCGCTCAACTGATTCATCAG
Source organism: Ktedonobacterales bacterium (assembly GCA_036393135.1). Taxonomy (GTDB): domain Bacteria; phylum Chloroflexota; class Ktedonobacteria; order Ktedonobacterales; family JADMIN01; genus JAKAIY01. The sequence continues at coordinate 5,182 of DASVWQ010000158.1, read as the reverse complement.
GGTGTCGAGTTTGCGCGCTTCGACCCGTAGCACCAGATCGTCCTCGGATAGGCGTCGCCGCATGCCGCTTGCGCTCTGCCCGGCGGGGGTCGGCGCGCTCGCCTGGCTGGCGTCGCTCGCCAGCGAGCTGGCGCCCTGGCCGCGCGTCAGCTCGTCGCGCAGCGCCTCGGCCTCCTCGATCAGCGCGGGCGCCGGCTCCTCCAGGTCTTCGGCGGCGGCCAGCGCACGCTCGAAGAGGTCGAGGAAGCGCGCGAGGCCCGCCAGAAAGACGCTATCGGTCGTGGCGCGCCTGCTCTGCCGCGTTTTGGCGGTGGCCTCGAAAGCATCGGCGATCCGCGCGAAGCCAGAGAACGCCATCGTCGAGGCGGCGCCCTTCATCTTGTGGGCGATGAACGCCATGCTGGCGAGCGTCTCGGTGGCGTCGGGGCGCTGCTCGAACTCCAGCATGAGCTTGCCCAGCGCCCGCACATCGACCGCCGACTCGCGCGTGAAGACCCGCCGCAACTCAGGCGGCAACTCATCCAGGTTGTCGTCGCTGGTCTGCGCCCCGCCGCCATAGACAGGGACATCATCGCCGCTCTCGGTCCTGGCGGTGAAGATGGGCGCGCCCGTCACACGCGCCACCTGGCGGGCATCGGCTGCGGCGTCGCGTGGGCGTAGCGACGCGCTGGGGAATGACTGCAGCAGCGCCAGGTCCTCCAGCGTCAGTTCGCTCGTCGGCGCAAAGGCAAACTCCTCAGGCGGCGCGGTCATCGTGTCGGACGCGCTGGGCGCGGCGTCGAGCAGTTCGCCACGCAGCGCTCGCTCCAGCCGTCGGGCCAGCCGCCACTCGCGCTCGTCCGGCGCTGGCGCTTGCCCATGATCGGCGAACGATTCGATCCGCCACTTCATATAGGTCAGCGCGTCATGCGCGCCAATGGGCGCAAACGGATCCGCCTCGCTCGTCTCCACCGCATCGCTGGCGGCCTGCGCCAGCGCCTCCGCTACGACGCGCAGGTCCTCCACCTCGAACGCCTGCGCCAGAGCGGCGGTCGCGTTGGCCAGCCGCGCCATCTCGCGCAGCGCCTGCGGGCGCCGCTCCTCCGGCGTCGCAACGCCCAGCGAGACGACATGCGATTCGATGGCGGTGATCAGCGTTCGCAACTCAAAGAGGAAGCGTGAGAAGACGGTTTCCTCACTCATCGTCCACCCGCTCCTCCAGCGCGGCCAGCAGGTCCTCCGCCAGCCGCGAGACGCACAGCGCCAGCGCAGGCCGCTCCAGCCCCGCCACCGCGTAGCCCGCCGTCACGTAGCGCGACAGTGGCGCCACGCCCAGTCCATCGTCGTCATCGAGCGGACGCTGATCCTCTGGGCGTAGCGCATAGATGTCGCCGATGCGGTCGGCCAGCAGCGCCAGCGGATGATCCTCCTCGCCAACCACCAGCGCCCGTAGCGGTTCCGCCTGGCCGAAGCCGCCGGCCGGTGGCGCGACCGCGCGGCGAGTGACGTCCGCGTCGCGCGCGGCGTCTGGCCCATACATCAGAATCGGCACAGGATCAACCAGCGCCACGATGTCGGTGCGCAGCGGGAAGATGCCCCAGAGCCAGCGCGGGCTGAACGGCAGCGCGACATGGCGCGGCGCCTGTGGCAGGGCCTCACGCATCTCCGCGAGCGGCGCCAGGCAGGGCCACGCGCCCAGCCAGAACAGCAGGAACTGCTCGCCCGGCGGGGCAGCGGAGGCGTCCGGCGCCGTCGGCGCCGCCACCTCGTCCAGCGCACGCGCGCCATCACCCTGAGCGTCCATCGTATTCCGGCCCTCGCTGCGCGCCAGCGCGCCTAATCCATCGGCCATTCGAGCCCAAGCGCGATGCGCATGCGCTGGACCAGTTCATGACGCTTGAATGGCTTGACGATGAAATCCGACGCGCCACGGAACTTGGACATAGCGCGGTTCTTGACGCCATCGTGGCCAGAGAGCATGATGATCTGCGTCTCCTGGAAGGCGGGATTGCGCCGGAAGTGGCGCGCCAGATCGATGCCGCTCATCTTGGGCAACTCGATGTCCAGCAGCAACACGCGCGGCGGGGCGACCTCGCCATTCTGGAGGGCGGCCATCGCCTGGAAGCCGTCCGCGAACGAGACGACGCTGATGCCGACGCCCTGGAGGCTCAACTCTACCACGCGGCGCACGGCTGGCGAGTCATCGATCACCATCACCAGCGGGGATGCATCATCCTCAGTCGTGAAGAAAGAGTCCGCATCGCTGAGTCGGCGGGTCGAGCGGGAGCGGCCCTCGTCAGCAATGTCCAGGCGTCGGGTCGTCCGCGCCCGTCCAGCGTCCAGACTCTGCGCATCCATCATTGAGATCTACCCTCCATAGAGAGACGCCGCGCGCCCTCCACTCGCGCGTCCACGAGACGCGCTACTGGCCAGCCTCCGGCCAGCCTCAACTGACTACCGAGGCGAAGAGCGCCTCCCATGCCTCCTGGTTCGCCACACGGTCGCTTGGCGCCGCCACACGGGCATTGATCCGTCGAAAGCAGATTTCCAGCGTGCGCAGCAGCTCATTGCGATAGTCGAGAAAGAGCGGGTTTGGCGCGCCATCTCCGCCACGCCCGCTGGCCTCCAGCATCCGGCGGCCATACAGCGCGAAGTCGCTCGCGTCGATGTGGTTATGATCGATCTTGAATCGGTATTGCCCCACGCCCAGGCGACCCTCGCGCTCCAGCATGATCGCGAGGGTGCCATCGGCCAGGCCCACGTTGCTCGCGCGGTATGACTCAGCCAGCGCGTCCATCGTCTCATTGATGAAGCCAACGAGTGTGACGAGGCGATCAACATCTGTCTTGCTCTTCAGCCAGGTCTGCTCCATCTTGATGACCAGGCTGAAGAGGTCGAAACTGTGGAGCGCCATCCGCGAGGCCGTATCCGACGGATCTGGCGCGCTCGCGCCGCTGCCCGGCGTGAGCAGCCCCTCCTGGACCAGTGGCCCGGCCATCCGCGCGACATCCAGCTCTGGCATGCGCAGCGCTGTCGCGATCCGGCGGACGGTGTGGTGGGCGTTGACCTTCGCAATGATGCGCCAGGCTTCGGGATGGAACTGAAGCGAGTGGTCAACCGGTGGATCGCTGGCCAGCGTGAGGTAGGTGCGCATGCCCTCTGGCAGCAGATATTCGAGGCGGTCCCACTCGTGCTGGTAGCGCAGCGCCTCCATCACGGCGGCGGTCGTCTCAGTGCGCGGCGCCACCGCGTCATCGGGCATCTTCTCGCCCGCCTGAAATACATAGTCGCCGGTCTTCCAGAGCGACAGCTCGCGAATCGTCCAGAGGGTCTGGGTGCGCAGCGCCCGCTCCAACTGCTGCCCGGTGATGAAACCCTTATCTACCAGTCGCGCGCCAATGCGTTTGCCAAGGGCGTCCTGCGTTTGCTGCTGAAACACGTGGTCCATCTGCTGCTTGCTGGCGAATTGAAGCTGTTGCAGCACGTTGCCAAGTGTCAGCGCCTCGCGGTCCTGCTCCTGCGCGCCGACGGTGGTTCCCTGGTCGAAATAGACAATGCCGCTGCCGCCCCGGTCAGAATGGAGGTGCAGGGCGCCCGACTTGTTATCCAGGTTCATCGCCTGAAGCAAGTCTACCAGGCTGAAATCTTCCAGCCGCCCCTGAAATGTACGAGCTTGCGTCAATGCGCCCATCCTCATCGCCAGCAACCCGCGCCGTCACGCCAGCGCCTGCCGCGCCGCGCTCTCCCAGCCACAGCCCCCGCCAGTGAACCGACCGCATTATATGCCCGTCAGTGGGGCGGCGACAATTCGCGGCGACTTACGCCGGAGGAGGAGCGACCAGCCGCAGATCGCCTGCGGGCGCCGCCGCCGCCAGCGCCGCCGCCGTGCGCCGCGCTACCGGATGCCAGGCGTCCGGCGCAATCTCGGCCAGCGGGACCAGCGCGAAGGCCCGCTCCAGCAGGCGCGCGTGGGGGATGGTCAGCGCAGGGGTATTCAGGGTCAGGTCATCGTACAGCAGGATGTCGATATCGATTGGGCGCGGGCCGAAACGCGGACCAGGTTCCCGTCCCAGCTCGCGCTCGATGCGCTTGACCGCCGCCAGCAGCGCGAAAGGGTCGAGGCGCGTCCACGCCTCAACCGCCATGTTGTGGAAGCGTGGCTGGTCCTCTACCAGCATCGGCGCGCTATCCCAGATGGACGAGCGGCGGGTGATACGGGCAATCCCCGCGAGACGGCTCAGCGCCGCCGCCAATAGCGCATCGCGGTCGCCCATATTCGAGCCTAGCCCCAAATACACCCGCCGCTCGCCCGCCCTGTCCCCATCGTTCGGCGCCGACATTTGCGCACATCCCTCCTGGCCACGCGCCTATCGCCCTCAGCGAATCCTCAGCAAAGCGCCCGCCCGCTACGGGCATGCCGGTGGCGCGGACGCTTGCGACATGCTATAGAATGGATAGTGAACCCACACGGATTCTTTTCACCTGCCAGCCGCGCCGCGCGTCAGCAGCATCATACACTGGCGGCGGCCAGACGACGCGGCGCCACACGCATCTACGCACACGAGCGCCCGGCGCGCACAGACGATAAGGCAAGCCTCATATGATAGCAGTGGTCGGTCTGGACCATCAGCGCGCGAGCGTCGAGGCGCGTGGCCGCCTGACCTACACCGATGAACGCCTCACGGAGGCCCTCCAGACACTCGGCGGCGACGAATGGATCGATGAGGTCGTCATCCTCTCCACCTGCAACCGTACCGAGGTCTACCTGGCCAGCCAGCGACTCGATGAGGCGCTGGACCGCGTGCGCGCCTACCTCGCAGACACCTTCGACCGCGCCGCCACCACCGCTGGCTCTAGCCATGCCGTCATTGCGGGGGCGCCCTTCGCGCTCGCGCAGGCGCTCTACACTTACGAAGGCGGCTCCGCCGCGCGCCACGCTTACGAGGTCGCCGCCGGCCTGCGTTCGATGGTGATTGGCGAGCCGCAAATCCTGGGGCAGACGCGCGCGGCGCTCGGCGCGGCGGAGAGCGCTGGCGTGGTCGGTGAGGAATTGCGCAGCGTTTTCACCGGCGCCCTGAAGATTGGCAAGCGCGTGCGCGCAGAGACCGACATCACCCGCGCCGATGTCTCGGTGGCGGGGCTGGGGGTGCGCGCGGCGCGCGAGGCGCTCGGCGGGCTGCGCGACAAGACCGCCCTGCTGATT
>DASVWQ010000157.1:0-16297 GCA_036393135.1 Ktedonobacterales bacterium | reverse complement strand
CTGGGGCAGGCGGACGCGCGGGGACGCTGGTGGGCCTGGGGCGCCGCGCCGCTGGGGATCACGCTGCTGGGGCAGGCGCGACAGTTCGCCCTCGCCCAGCAATTCGCGCTGGGGCAGACGAACGCGGCGGTCGTCACGCTGGATGCGCTGACCACCGCCGCGCTGATCGCCCTGATCGTGGCGCTGGGCTGGCGACTCACCCGCCGCCAACCCAACCCTCAAACACAGTCACTGGCGCCTATCTGAACGGAACGCTGGAAGGCTACAGCCGCCTGCTACGACGCCGCGCCAGTCCGTGATACTCGCCCTGGGCGGAATAGCGATGCCCAGAACCCAGCCTGCGCAGGCAGGCTTCGTGGCGCGCACGCCCTCAGACGCGGCTTCAGCCGCCCCCTCGCAGCGTTTGCGTGGCGTCAGACCAGCGCGCCCTCGCGCGCCAGCGTGCGGATGCGCTCCGCCGCCTCGGCCTGCGAGAGGCCGCCCTGCTGGAACCGCGTCAGCACGTCGTCGAGCGCCGGAACGGGCGCGCCCTCCGGGACAGGCGCAGGCTCTGGATGCGGCGCGCGGGCGAACTGCCCCTCGCGTAGCGAGATCCAGAGATAGAGGCCGCCCAGGATCAGGCCGACGATCAGCGTGGCCCCCGCGTTGCGCGCGACACTCTGCCAGTCGCCCACCGGCACATTGAGCAGCGCCGTCACGACACTGAAGATCAGCGTCGCCAGGCTGCCTGCTGTCGCCAGCGCGCCCGCCGCAAGCAGCGCCAGCACGAAGCCGCGCCGTGGCCCCTTCGCGCCCTCGGCGCGGGTCGTCGCGCCCAGCCACAGCGCCAGCGGGACATACGCCAGCCCGGCGATCAGCATCGCGAAGGCGACATGCCAGTTCGTGTCCGTCGTCGGGCCGCCAGGGAACCCTTTGATGAACAGGTTGTTGAGGATCATCTGCGCGCCAACCCAGAAGGGGACCGCGAAGATCAGCCCACCAACCGCGCGCATCGTCAGGCGGGTCGTCGGCAGGTTGAACGGCTCACGCTGGGCCTCCGCGAGCAGCCGCCAGCCATAGACGCCGAGCACGATAGCGGCGTAGACCAGCGCGGGCGCCGCGTCGAAATTGTTGATGTAATCGGGGCGCGCATCCGCTGTGGACGTGACCAGCCGCAGCGCGTATTCCGCCAGCCGCTGAACGCCAACGACCAGCGCGATGACGCCCGCCGCGAACCCCAGCAACAGGAAGATCGGGCGAACCAGCGTTCCCAGGTCACGCGCGCCCAGCCGCAAATAGAGCAGCCACACGCCGATGATCAGCAGCACAGCCAGCCACTGCCCGATGAGCTGTGAGGTAATGCACGGTGGGTAGAAAGGACCTTGATACGGGCCATTGGGCTGAATCGCAAGGCACTTGAGCGCGCCGCTGCCCTGCCCGATCAGCGTCTCGGTCTGGTTGACCGCCTGGCCGATGAAAAAGACCAGCGTGAACGCGAGAATGAACGCCAGCCCATCGATGCGCAGCCGCTGGAAGATCACTGCGGCGCCACGAGTCGGGGTGGCGCGCAGCCGCTCCCACTCCAGCAGCAGGGTCAGGCCGCCCGCGCCCAGCGCCACCGCCGCTCCATACGCCAGACCCTGCTGAAAGCTCAGGTCGAACTCTGAGAGCGTGATGGCGCCGGCGATCACGAAGACCATCGTCGCGATGGCCTCCGCGACGTTCAGCGTGAAGGAGCGGACGCCGCTGGCGCCCGGCTGCGGGTCGCTGGCCATGTCGCGGCGGATCAGCCAGTAGTGCAGGCCACCCAGCCCAGCAACGATGATGAGCGTCACGACCGTCAGTACGACGATCTGGGTCACGGATGCGCTGTCGGGTGGGCTGCTATTTTGCCCACGCAGCGGCGTGAACTGGAACAGGTTTCCCAGCAAGTTCGAGACTGCGACGGTTCCCGCCACGAGCAGCGCGATGGTGACGACGTACAGATAAACGCGATAAAGCCCTCTGGCCATCTGGGCTAGCCTCCTTAGCGATGATCTCCAACGGAGGTTGCGCGATGAGTGCTGACACAGGCGCTGACAGCGGGCAGGATAACACACTGGCGCCTGCCTGTACTACGCAGGAAGAACGCCAGAGGATTGCGATTTCTCTCACATCGGCGTCACGCCAGGTCGCTTGCGCCCAAAGATACGCCAATTTGCTGAGGAGCGACGCGGAGCGCCGACGAGCGGCGATCAGTTGAGCGCGGCGGGGTGATAGCCGTTCTGCTTGGCGCAGACGTGGCCCGGCTCAGTCGGGCCGCCACAGAGAGGGCAGCGGGGGCGCCCCATCAGCAAGAGGCTGTTGATGCTGGCGCAGAGGCCGCGCGCCTGCCTGCGCGTGAAGACGATGGCGAAGCGCGGCGATTCCCCCTCGCGGGCGAACAACTCGCCATCGTTCTCGACCACCTCGATGGGCGTGGCGCGCAGGAGCAGTTCCTTGCCGTCTTCGCTCGCGCCAAGCTGCATCGGCCCGACCAGGAATTCGACATCCGGGTCATTGGGGAAGTCAGCGGGCGCGCCGGGCGGCGGGACCAGCCTGGCGGTCGCCTCCGGGCGCATCGTCAGACCGAGCGCGTTCTTGTTTGGCGGTTCGGCGCCTTTCGCCAGAATCTTCTCGATCAGCGCGCCAAGACGGTCGAGCTGGTCGCGCTCCACCCAGAGGCTCGCGGCGCCGCGCGCGCTGCGCGCGAAGATGCGAAATCGCCGCGCGCCCGGCTCACCGATGGCCTCGGCGTCGAGCAGGCTGGCTTGCCCAAAGTCATAGAACTCATCGCCCATAGCAAGCCTCGTCTCTCTATCGGCAGGCCGCGTCCCACGCGCGAACAGGCGCACGGCGCATGACAAGCGGCGCTGCGGCGCCCACAACACTAGAGTCTAGCATCGCGCCCGCCATTGCCGCAACGCGACTACGATAGCGCGGGCTGGCTGCGGGCATACATGCGAACGCCAACCAGGCTCACCGCGCCGCCCACCGCCAGCGCGGGCAGCCCCACCAGCAACAGCGCCAGCCCGATACGCTCGTGCAGCGCCGTGGAGAGCGCGCCCACCGCTGTCGAAGCCCAGATGTCACCCAGCAGATGCGAGAGCAGCATTGTCACGGCGATGGCGGTAGCCCAGAGCCGCGCCGGAGCGACATCCTGCGTGGTGGCCGTCAGCGCGGCGGTGGGCAGGTTCAAGGTGAGGGCGGTCAGCGCGCTGGCCAGCAGAAAGACCGGAAGCGAGGTCGCCACCAGCATCACCGCGTAGCATGGGATGGCCGCCGCGAAGCCGATGGTGATGGCCAACACTCGCCCGCCGGGGACGCCGCGATTTAGTCGGTCGGAGAGCAGTCCGCCAAGGATTGCGCCCAGGAAGCCGCCCACCACCAGCGTCAGGCCCAGCGCGAATGAGGCATGCGCGGCGCCCAGATGGAATGGTCCCCGCGGCGCCTGCACATAGAACGGCAGGAAAGTAAACGCCGGTGTGATGACAATGAACGAGAGCGCCTGGAGCGCCACCACCACCCAGATCATCGGGATGCGCAGCGCCTGGAGCGCCTGTCGCACGAGCGACTGCGCCTCCATCCGCAGCGCCAGGCCACGCGGCGCGTGAGCCTCGTCGGGCAGGTCGGGGAGTGGCCGGGCATGCTCGGCTCGCTGGTCCGCCAGGCGCCAGGCCAGCGCAGCCAGCAACAGTCCTGGTATGGCCGTTATGAGGAACGCGGCGCGCCAGGCGATTTGCGCGGGCAGCCAGGCGAAGAGCGCCCCGGCGACGAGGAAGGCCAGCAGCGCGCCAAGCGGTTGCCCCACCTGCCAGCGTCCGATCACGCTCGCGCGCCGCTCCGGTGGATAGTAACTGGCCAGCAGCGCGGCGCCCGCCGGGCCATAGCTCGCCTCGCCCACGCCGACCGCCGCCCGCGTCACAAAGAGGCCGCCGAAGCCGCGCGTGAAAGCCGTCAGCCCGCTGAACACACTCCACGCCGCGACGCCCACCGCGACCACCCGCGCCCGCGCATTGAGGCGGTCGGCCAGCGCGCCCAGCGGCAGCGCAGACAGCGTGTAGACCAGCAGAAATGCGCTGCCCAGCAGACCGATCTGGCGATAGGTAAGGTGAAACTCTGACTTGAGGGTTGGGCCGACGGCGAGCGTGACCAGCCGGTCGAGGTAGTTCAGCGTGTTGATGGCGAAGAGCAGCCAGAAGACCCACAGCGAGCGCCGGATGACGAATCGTCCGCGCGGACCGCCGGGCAGATGGACGGGCGCGCCAGCGTCTACCGCCGACTGTGGCGATCGCTGACCATGCGATGACTGCGCCACGCTGGTTCCCCCTCCACCTCGACCCTGGACCCCGGCGCCACATCTCCCCGGCGCCCCAGCGGACAGCATAGCCGCGCCACCCTCATCTCCGCAAGTGAATTTCGGCATAGCGGTCCCAGCCCGCGTAGTCTTGATGAATGCTGACATCGGCGCCAGGAAACGCCGCCCGCGCCAACTCCGCCACGGCGGCGCCCTGGTCGTAGCCGAACTCCAGGTACAGCGCAGCGCCTGCCCGCAGCTTCCCTGGCGCGGCGGCCAGCAGGCGGCGAATATGCCCCAGCCCGTCTGTCTCGCCATACAGCGCGTGCGCTGGCTCGTAGCCGCTGACCGAACGCGGCACAGCGGGGTCATCTGGGGCAATATAGGGCAGATTGGCCACGAGCAGGTCCACCGGCTCTGGCAGCGGCGCCAGCAGATCGCCCAGCAGGAAGGTGAGGCGCGCGGCGACATGGTGGGCTTCGGCGTTTTCGCGCGCCAGGGCCAGCGCGTCGGGCGAGAGATCGGTAGCGTAGATGCGCGGCAGGCGTGGCTCACCCACCGCCAGCGCGATGGCGATGGCCCCGCTGCCCACGCCGATGTCCGCCACCAGTGGCGCCTGCTGCGGATCGCGCGCCAGCCGCGCCGCCACCTCGCGCAGCGCCGCCTCGACCAGCAGCTCCGTCTCCGGGCGCGGGATCAGCGCGCGGCGGTCTGTCCGCAGCCGTAGCCCCATGAACTCGCGCTCGCCGATCAGATAGGCGACTGGCTCTTGCGCGGCGCGGCGCGCCACCAGCGCCGCGAAGTCCGCCGCCTGCGCCGCCGTCAGCGCTCGCTCAGGGTAGGCCAGCAGCGCCGCGCGGCCAGCCCCTGTCAGGTGGGCGAGCAAGGTCTGCGCGTCGAGCGCGGGAGTCTCGCCCACTCGCGTCGCGCGGAGCCAGCCGCCCGCCAGCGCCAGCGCCTCGCCCCACGTCCGCGCCTGGGCCAGCGCCGCTTCTCGCGCCGCCGCGTCGTCATCCGCCATCACGTCTGCGCCTCCTCCGCGCGGCCCGCGCACGCCCGGCGCCAGATGTCGCGCGGCGCGGGTGGACGCTCAATACGACCAGGCGACCGTCTCATCCTGCGCCAGCGGGCCGCTGAAGACCTTGTGGGCGCTGGCGGTCAGGCTGGCGAAGGCGTCGGGGCTGGTCACGACCGCTGGCGCGCTCACGCTCCCCCGCGTGACATAGACGGTCAGCGTGGCTGTAGCGCCGGGCTGCTTCTCCACCAGCTCGCTCCACGCGCCGTGATCGCCTTTGGGAGCGTAGGCCTGCGGCGTCGTCCAGGCGATGAAGATGGTCTGGGTGTGAGGCTTTGGATGCGCGGCGCAGGCGGCGGCGTCGGCGGCGGGCGTGAAGGCGCCCCAGTCGCCCTGGGCGGTCGCGCCGCAGATCACCAGCGCAGGCCCAATCACCATCAGCCGCCCCGGCGTATCACTGCCCGTCGCCGCGCCGTAGATGCCGTGGGCCGTCGAGCAGTCCGTTATCAGGGCAGCGTACAAGCGCCCCGCGCTGGCGCAGGCGGCAGGTGTTAGCGTGGCGGGCGTGTAGCCCGACCAGCCCATCACCGTCGCCGCGCCCGGCAGATAGACGCGCTGGAGGTCGCTGTATTCCTGGAATGGCGCGCCTGGCAGCGTCACATCGCCTTGCTTGTCATAGGTGATGGCGATGGCAAGCTGGTGGAAGGCGTCGCCGTTGGGCAGCAGGGTCACGAGGTCGGTCTGCGTCTCCGTCACGTAGCGGCTCGCCTCGTTGCCGCCAGTATTCGTGTCCACCACAAAGAAGCCATCGCCGCTCGTGTTCATGCCCGGCGCCAGTTGCATCCGCCTGAGAGCCGCTTCAGCGACTGGATCGCTGAGATAGAGCTGCAAATCCTTCGACCTGGCGGAGTCACCCAGCGCGCCGAAGAATGCTGAGAGGCGCGGGCCTTGCAGCGTGCTGAGCCGCGCCAGCAGATCACCAACCAGCGTGCGCGAGAACCGCTCGTGGTCCTGGCCCGCACTCACTGGCGTGGTGGACTGGAGCGCGCGTAGCTCCTGCGGGAGATTGCTCCCCGTCACCGTGATGTTGTACTCCGGCATCGGCAGCGGGCCTGTCGCGTTCAGGACGCGCGCCAGCAAGCCAGGCGTATAGGCGATGACCCCCTGGACCGTGGCGCCGGTGGGTAGCTTGCCCGTCGCCTGCGCAATGCTCATCGCCGCCTGGGCGTTGGCAGCGAAATCAGGTGAGAGGTTCGCGTCGCGCAGGCCAAAGCCATAGGTCGCCACGCAGCGATGCGGCCACCACCACGCGCTCGCGGGCGGCTCGGTGACGGCGGTGGCGCAGTTAGCCGACTTCGCGCCCACCTTCTGGGAATAGAGGCTATCGAGCTGGTAGGTGTCGGCCAGGCTGAAGGGCGTCGTGACCGACTGCTGCCCATTCGCGATGCGCAGCAGGCCATAGCTGCTCTGGACACCGCCGCCGGGACGCAGTTGCGCGTTGTTCATGCCAATCACGAGATAGTAGGCGGGCTGACTGACGCCCAGCAGCGTCGGCGCCTCCGCGAGCAAGGGCCGGAGTTGGCCCAGCAGCGTGTGCAGCGCGGGCAGGCCAGCCAGCAACGCGCCGTAGCGCCCGCCAGGCTGATAGTCGGCGGGCAGCGCGCCGGGATCAAGACTCTGGTAGGTCTGCACGGCGTCGTACACATAGGCGTCGGCGTCATCCAGCCATGCTCGCGCCTGCTGGATGTTGGCGGCGCTCACACCAGACGAGTTTGCGCCAGGCGAGAGGATGCCATTCTCGGCCGGCGCGAGGACCGCCTGTGTGATGAGGACGCCATCATTCGCGGCAGTCGCCAGGTCATAGCCGATGTGGGCCAGCCCGACCTCTGCGCGCACCGAATGGCTGACAAGGCCCAGCGGCGCGCCTGTCACGGTCATCACACCGTTGAGTGTGTAGAGGTCGCGCTGGATCGCCAGCAGATCACCTTGAGCCGCGCTGAGCTGCCCGCTGAAGATGAGCTGCGGCAGCCCACCAGAGGCGAGTTGCTCCAGGTCGGCCATCCGCTGCGTGAGGTCGCGCTGATCGCCCGCTATCCGCGTCACCGTCACCAGCGGTATCAGGCAGGAGACGAAGAAGCTGATGACAAAGAGCGCCAGCAGGCCTGCCGCCGCCGGTCGCCGCCGCCACAGGAGCTGGAGACGTTCGCCGCGCGACATCGGGCGTGTGGTGGCGCCGAGTTGGGCCACCGTATCCAGCGCCTCCGACATCGCGGTATAGTCGAGCGCCGAGCGCAGCGAGCCGACAACATTGCGCTGCGGGCGGGTTGGTTCGCGGCGCGGTCGGCTCGGCTCCCGCTCGCGGCGCCAGGCGCGCTCCTCCCGCGAGTCGTCCCGCTCGTCCGGATAGCCCCAGCCCCGCTCCTCGTCGTGGTCGTCCTCGTCGTAGTCGTCGTCCTCGTCGTACTCGTCGCGACGCCCGCGCGGCGGCTCACGGCGCGAGTAGTCATCGCGCTGAGCGTAGCGATCGGCGGTTTCATAGCCGCCTGTCTCGTAGCCGCCCGTCTCATAGCCGCCTGTCTCGTAGCCGCCTGTCTCGTAGCCGCCCGTGTCATCGTCACGGCGGGCGCCGCGCGCGGAATACTCGCGCGAGGCGTCATCGTAGGCGGGGTCACGGCGCGGCGCGGCGCCTCGGATGTCGCTATACTGGTCGCGGAAATCGCCACCATCGTACTCGTCCAGATCATCCTGCGCATCTGGATCGTCGCGGGCGGCGCCGTCCTCATCGCCGTCGGCGGGCGCCGCGTCGGGGTCAGGCGGCTGCTCGAAGGGCGCCTGGCCGCGCCGGTCCCAATGGTCGAGGTCGCCAGTGGCGAAATCAGTGGCGCGCCAGTCGCGGTGACCGGGCGCGCGCCCAGCGGCTGGCGTATCGGGCTGCTCTGGCGCCTAAACCGCGCGGCAAAAAAGTGTCTGGCCCAGGCGTCGCGCGACGCCGGTAAGCTGGTCCCAGCCGCTCAGCCGCTCGCCTGGTGATGGCGCGAAACGCCTCAGCAGGCCGCCGGGTCGTCCACCGCCAGACGCCGGAGCCGTGCGCTGCTCAGGCTCGCCAGCATCCTTACGGCCATCACCGCCAGCATCACCGCCAGAGTGGCTACGGACGGCCGCGCCGTAGCCGCCAGAGAGCAGGCCCCGGCGCGGCTGGGTATCGGGCTGGGCGCGCGGGGGCGTGTCGTCGTAGCCACCAGAGAGCAGGCCCCGACGCGGGCGCGTATTCGACTTGCCGCGCGGAGACTCGGCGCGGCGAGCGTCGTTGTCGACATAGCCGCCAGAGAGCAACCCCCGACGCGGCTGGGAGGGTGGCGATCGGTCATCCATGCGGCTGTGTCATCTCCCTCGCGCGCTCCCGCGTGCGGCGCCCGACATGCGCGGCTACGGCGCCCGCTCACTCGCTCGTAGCGAGACTAGCACCGCAGCCGAAAGAGCGTCAAGCAGGGCAGGACACGCGGCGCCCGCTCAGGAGGCCGAGGAGACGACGTGGACCTTCGGGTGATCGGTCCGCACGAAATGCGCGGGCGCGCCAAGAATGGTCATCCGCTGCACCCCACCGATGCGGAAGTTCGAGGCGGGAGTGCGCGTCGTGATGTAGCGCTGCACGAGCAGTCCCAGCGGGCGCGAGGCGACAATCGAGGCGGTCGTCGCGAGCATGATGTTGTTATACGTATTGAAAGGCTTGCGCATCCGCGCGACCAGCATCGCCATGAAAGCGGTCAGCATGCCCGTGACGGCCAGGTTGGTGCCGCAGCGCTCGTGAATGGCCATCTCCGGCTCGCCGCCGCGCAGCCGGGCGAGCGCCTGGTCCGCCGCCGGGCGGATCGTTTCGCTTGGCGCGTCGCCAAACACGAAGAAGCCCGACGCAAACGAGACGCCGGAGAAGCGCACATCAGGATAGCGCTTGCTCAGTAGAACGATGGTCGCATGCTCCAGCGCGTGGTTCTCGCGGACTGGCGCGCCGAGCGTGACCTGATAGAATAGCTGCTGCAAGAGGTTCATATTCGGGTGACTCCTTACGGGCTCCGCGCCATCGTGGTGAGCGCGCGGCGAGCGGTCGGCGCTGGGGGTCGCAATCTGTAGAAGCGTAGCGCACACGAGCGCGTGACGCAAGGGCCGGGACACGGCCAGCGAACGAAGCGACAGACAGGAGGGCGCCAGAGACATGCGCTATGTGCGAGTGGTCAACACAACGACCGGCGAGACACTGGCGGAGCGCGCCGAGTGGGCCGATACCTTTGTGGCGCGCTTTCTCGGCTTGCAGGGGCGCGCTGAGTTGCCCGACGGTGAGGGCCTCGTGCTGGCCCCCACCAGCAGCATTCACATGTTCTTCATGCGCTTCCCCATCGACGCCGTGTTCATCGACGAGGCGCAGCGGGTGACGCGGGTTGGACGGCGGCTGCGCCCGTGGACCATCGGCCCCTTCGCGCCCGGCGCCATCTACTGCGTCGAGCTACCCGCCGGCCGCGCCGCGACGACCCAGCCCGGCCACCAGATCGCACTGCGCCCGCTCGGTGGATGAGACAGCGCGGCGGCGCTCCCAGACTCGCGGGGAACGCCGCCACTCGCCATGCGAGGACAGGCCGCGCTAGTAGTCGGTGCGGCGCTCATGGCGCTTGGGCTTGCCGCCCTTCTTGCGCCGCGAGGTGTCCCAGTCCTCGTCTTCCTCGTCTTCCTCGTCTTCGGCGTAGAACAACTCGTCGGTCGCGTTGGTCGCCGCCTCCGCCTCATCGGCCTCTGGCGCCGCATCGTAGCCGATCTCCACGCCCGCCGTATCATTGAGTCCGGCGGTGATGTCGGGCATCATCTCGTCGCCCATCTCGGCGGAGTTCTTCATCAGCAGGTCGATATTGGCGAGGTCGGCGAGGGAGGTCAGCGTCGAATGCGCCGTATCGGGCTTCTTCTCGGCGGACTTGCTGGGTTTGGCCTTGGGCGCCTCTGGCGCCGCGAAGCTCAGGTCGTCCAGCTCCTCATCCTCAACTTCGCTGGGCGCGGTCGCCGCCGCTGGCGTGGCGCCCGACTTGCCCATCGCAACATCGATCCAGAACTGTGAATAGTAATGCGGCTGGTCGGAATCCTGCCTGTTGTCCACTCTTACCATAGTGTCTCTCGCTCAACCCTCTCGCCCGCGCCCGCCTGGGGCATCTCCCCGCACGCGGCGCGTCTTGCTCACCACGGCGCTGGCGCCTCAACGGGCGCCTCATGCGATTGTATGTGCGCGCGCCCCGTGGTGTCAAGCGCACTGAGGCGATTTCTTGCGGCGGCCGCCAGCCTGGCTGGCAGCGTGGCGCGACACCCAGGGCATGGCCCAAACGGGGCGTGTGGCATGACCCAAACGGCGCGTCAGACATGGCCCGAACGGCAACGGTCCCTTGCCGCTTCTCGGCGCGATACGGTACAATAGCACGGCGTCTCAGCCGCCTTTGCGCAGGCGTGGGCAGGCGTCCGGCGCTACACCTGGCGCAGCGCCCACTTACTCGCGGAACGCAGGCGGAATGTGTCTGGCTGCGCGCTCGCGCCAAACGCCACCGAGACGCTTCACACTACACAACTCCACACGCCGAAAGGGGGGCGGTCGCCGATGCCAGATACGAAGGTGTTCGCCATCGCCAATCAGAAGGGCGGCGTTGGCAAGACGACGACCTCCATCAATCTCGCCGCCTGCCTGGCCGCCGCCGGACGCAAAACACTGGTCATCGACCTGGACCCGCAATCGAACACCACCACGGGCTTCGGCGTGGATCCACATCGCGTCGGCGTCTCGATCTACGAATTGCTGGTCAGTGATTCGGTGAAGGTCGGCGACGCGCTCAAGGCCGACCTGCGCCCCAACCTCTCGCTGCTGCCCGCCAAAGTGGACCTCTACGCCGCCGACATCGAGCTGGTCTACCTCGACCAGCGCGAGTTCCGTCTGAAGCGCATCCTCGATAGCGTGCGCGGCGACTATGACTTCGTGATGATCGACTGCCCGCCCTCGCTGGGCCTGCTGACGGTCAACGCGCTCACCGCCGCCAATGGCGTGATCCTGCCACTCCAGTGCGAATACTTCGCGTTGGAGGGCATGCAGCAGCTTCTCAACACCATCCGCCTGGTGCGCGACCGCCTGAACCCGTCCGTCAGCCTCTTTGGCGTCGTGTTGACGATGTATGACCCGCGCACGCGCCTGGCCGCCGAGGTGGTGGACGAGATCACCCAGCACTTCCCGCAGGAGAAATTCCAGACGCTGATCCCGCGCAATGTGCGGCTCTCCGAGGCCCCCAGCTTCGGCCTGACGATTCTGGAGCACGACCCGCGCTCGCCGGGCGCGCTGGCCTACAAGACGCTCGCGGAGGAAGTGATCGCCCGCGCCGCCGCGATGGAGGATTCGCATGCCTAAGCAGCGTTTCGGCCTGGGGCGCGGCATCGACGCCCTCATCCCCAGCGCGTCGCCGATCAGCGACGATAGCGCGCTCGACACCAGCCTCTCCGCGTCCGCGCTCTTCGAGATTCCGGTCGAGGCCATCTCGCCCAATCCACAGCAGCCGCGCGCCGCTGTGGAGGGCGATCCGCGGCTGCTCGACCTCTCGGCCAGCATCCAGCAGTATGGCCTGCTCCAGCCGCTGCTCGTCACGCTGATCGACGACAACCCCAACGACCCGCGCTATCAGCTGATCGCTGGCGAGCGGCGCTGGCGGGCGGCCCAGATGGCGGGCGTGGACACGGTTCCGGTGGTCATCCGCCAGGTGACGCCAGAGTTGGCGCTGGAACTGGCGCTGGTCGAAAACATCCAGCGCAGCGACCTGAATGTGCTGGAAGAGGCCAACGCCTTCCTGAGCCTGGTCGAGGAGTATGGCCTGACCCACGAGCAGATCGCCGAGCGGGTGGGCCGTGACCGCGTGACCATCACCAACAAGCTGCGGCTCTTGCAGCTTCCGCGTGAGGCGCAGGAGGCGCTGGTGCAGACGCCCAAGGTCTTCACCGAGGGCCACGCGCGGGCGGTCTTGCAGATCACCGACGAGAGCCAGCGCGTGAACGCGACCAAGCTCATCATCACGCAGGTCATGAGCGTGCGCGCCGCCGAGGAGCTGGCCCGCCGCGTCAACGCCGCCGCGCTCAGCATGACGCCCGACCGCCGTGGCGGCGCGACCCGCGCGCAGAGCTTCGAGACGCAGCGCCTGGAGCAGGAGTTCATTCGCGCCATCGAGATGAAGGCGCGGCTCCAGCGTTCCACCAAAGGCAAAGGCTCACTGACCCTCTATTTCACCAACGAGGACCAGCTCCAGACGCTCTATGACCGGCTGGTCGGCGCGCCTTATCCCGGCGCCAGCCAGAATGGCGTGGGCCACGGCGCGCTGGACTTCGGCTCGCTCGATACGCTCGGTGGGCTGGATGACGAGGCGCCGTTCGACGGCCCCGACGATCCCGACCGCGAAAACTAGCAGCGGCGCGTGAACCGGTTGCGCAGGCGGAGCGGATGCGGCATGATCTGAAGAGACGCCGCGCGCGCCGCCTGTGCGCGCCCAGACGAGGAATGGTGATGGCATGGCGATGGGCATGGTGAAGCGCTCGAACGCGCCGCGCGCCTATGGCGTGCGCGTGGGGCTGGTGGCTGGCCTGTTCGCCATCGGGCAGGCGTTGCTCTCAGCGGCGGCGGCGCATGGCTCCGAGGCGGCGGTCCGCTCCATGCAGCAGGCGCTCAACACGCTAACGAGCGGTGGCATCGCTGACCCCACGCTGCTGATCGGCCCACTGGTCCCGATGCTGCTGACGACCTACCTCTCGATGCTGGGAATCGGGCTGCTCTGCGTCTGGTTCGCGGCGCAGGCGGGCCGGATGGCGGCCACCGCGCAGGGGCGGCGCGCGGGCGGCGCGGCGGCGGGCATGTGGACCTGGCTTATCAGCTCCGCCATCTGGATTGCCGCCTCCATCATCCTGACCGTCATCACCAACAGCGATGGCACGCTCACCGGCGTCTTCACCGGCACGTACACCTCCCGACTGCTGCCGCAAGAGCTGGTCCTGCTCGTCGGGCAGGAGATCATCGCGGCGCTGCTCTGCCTGGGCTTCTGCGCGCTGGCCGGAGCGCAGGGCGCGCGGAACGTCGCGCTGGTCGCGCCCGACCCTTTCCCGGTCGCGGCTCCGGCGCTGGCGGGTTATCCACCGCCGGGCTGGCGCCCCTACGCGCCCTACCCGGCGCCCGGCTATCCGCCGACCTGGCCCCCACAGTACCCGCCATACCCTCCGCAGACGCAGGCTGGCTATCCCGCCTACCCCGGCTATCCCGCTGGCTGGCCGCCACCCCCACCGAGCGGCCCGCAGACGATGGCGCAGCCACAGACAGCGCCCGTCTACCCACCCCCGCCGAGCTTCTATATGCCCCAGCCAGCCCCGACGCCCGCGAGCGAGCCGCCCGCCAGCGCGACGACTCCTCCGACCCCTCCGCCAGCGGAATAGCGCCGCATACGGCGGGCCACTATCGCGCGCAAGGCGCCATCGCCGCGTTGCTGGGGCTGGCTCTGCTGGCCGCGCTGCTGGCCACGCTGCGGCTGTGGGTTACGCGGCGGGGGACGTGAGGCGACGCATCCCCGCGAAACGAACCGCTTGGCTAGTTTGCACTGGTTGTGTATACTCCATTTAAGCTATCGGTGATGTCAAACTGTACTGCCTGCGAAACTGAGTGTTCATGAGTAATCGCTCGCCGCGCTGTCCCGCGCTGTCCTCTCTCTGCTAGCGGCCTGCGGTCATGGATCAAGGGTATTCGTGTGGTGTGTGGGGTGAGTTGGAGAACAAGCGCACATGCAGATCGGACCACAACGGCCCGAGTCGATGATCGGGCAAGTAATCGCTGACTATGAGCTGACCGAGTATATTGGCGCCGGCGCGACCGGGGTTGTATTTCGTGGCCGACGCAAGGCAACGGCGCCGAACCCGGTCGAAAAGACTGGGCTGGAAGCGCTGGATTTCCCGGAAGAAGCCGCCATCAAACTCCTCGCGCCGCCGCTGGGGGCCACTGACGCGGAGCTGGCCGTCTTCCAGCAGCGCTTCGTGCGCGAGGCGCGTACACTCAAGAAGCTCGACCATCCAAACATCCTGCGCCTGATCGATTACGGGCAGGATGCGCATTCCGGCTACTTCTACATGGTGCTTCGCTACATGGCGGGGGGCAGCCTGGCTAGCGCCATCGTAAATCGCGGCCCGCTGCCGCTGGCGGAGGCGTCCAGCATTCTGGCGCAGATCGGCGGCGCGCTGGACTACGCGCACGGCGAGGGTGTCGTTCACCGCGATGTCAAGCCGGGGAATATCTTGCTGGACGCCGATGGCACGCCCTACCTGAGCGATTTCAGCATTGTCCGTCTGCTCGCCGAGACCGCCACGCTACGCACCTCGACCGGCCACATGATGGGGACGCCTGCCTACATGGCGCCGGAGCAGTTCGGCGATAGCAGCAGAGTGGGGCCTGCCGCCGACATCTATGGCCTGGGAATGGTCGCCTATGAGATGGTGACCGGTCACGCGGCCTTCGGCGCCACCAACTGGGCGCAGGTGATGCTCCAACAGCTTCAGGAGACGCCTGCAAGCCCCAGCGAGGCCCGGCCCGACCTGCCAAAGCCAGCCGAGGCAGCCATCATGCAGGCGCTGGCGAAGGACCCCGCCGAGCGGTTCGCCCGCGCGGCGGCCTTCGCCAATGCCTTCACGCAGGGGCTGGAAGGGCGATGGGTCGAGGGGCTGACCCGCTTCGTCTCATCCAGCGCGCGCCGGACCAATGGCGCTTCCTCCGCCCAGACAATCCCCGAACGGACGACGCCAGAACCACCTCACCGTCGTAGTCGAATGGGCGTGCTCGGCGCGGCGGTGGCGCTGCTGCTGGTGGTGGCATGTATGGCGGCGCTGGCTCTGCCCAGCGCGCGTGGCGCACTGCTGGCAGGGCTGGCCCTCGGCGCGACAGCCACAGCCACGAGCGACCAAGGCGGCGCCTCGTCGACACAAACCACCGCGCCCGGCGCGACCCATGCGCCCGGCGCCAAGCCAACCGCGACGCCGAAGAAGCACAGCAGTGGAAGTAGCGGAAATGGTGGGACGAGCACTTCCACCTCTAACTCTGGTGGGCCAACAGCCACGTTCACGCCAACATTCACGCCGCAGCCAACGGCTACATTCACGCCGACTCCTACACCAACACCGATTGTCTATACTGGCGACATCGCGCTGTATGCGTCGCTCACATCACCGCATGCGAGTGTGCCGCGCATCGTCGCGGATGGTAGCCTGAGCCAGCAGTGGGTGTGTTGTCATCCGGTTTCAGTGACCCTTAGCTGGCCTGGACCCCAAACCATTCACCGGGTAGTCGTCTGGGACAGAGACCAGAACTCTCCGGACAACAATCAAATCAATCTGCTCCAGATTCAGTTCAGTAATGGACAGGTAATCAATTCGATCGATATGGCCAGTGGTGGTCCGCGCTGCGCTGATGTCAATTTCCCCGCGATGACAGTCACCAGCGTCACCGTCACTGGAACCGATTCGAGCGGCACGAACGGGTTCAAGGAAATTGAGGTCTGGGCGACCACCGGCCTGCAATCGTCGGGAAACGTCTGCTCTAACGTCAAGAACTACTAACCGTGGCTCAGCAGGTATGCCTTCGCGTTAGCACGTGAATGGAACGCCTCCGGTGAGTGTGGAGGGATAGATGGGTTCGGGGACACAGGGGCCAGCCAGCCTGGTCGGTCGGGTGGTCAATGGCTACCGCCTGGAGCGCGTGCTGGGAAAAGGCGCCACGGGCATCGTCTTCCTGGGCAGGCGCGCCGATGACACGTCCGCGTTCGTCGAGCATACGCATGTCGCCGCGCTCGAATTGCCCATCGAGGCGGCGATCAAGGTGCTCGTTCTGCCCTGGCAGCTCGAGGACGCGGAGCGCGACGAGTTCCGCAGGCGCTTCGAGCGCGAGGCCGAGACGCTGCGCATCC
>DASVWQ010000156.1:0-5961 GCA_036393135.1 Ktedonobacterales bacterium | reverse complement strand
GGCTACGTCGCCATCGGCTTCGCGGCCTCCCAGCAGTACGCCCGCCAGCTCACCCCCGTCTGCATCGACGGCGCCAAGCCGGTCGCCAGCGACGTGAACAGCGGCAAGTACAGCTTCTGGAATGTCGAGCACGCCTACACCAAAGGCCCGGCGACTGGCGCGGCCAAGGCGCTGTTGCAGTACGTCGAGAGTCCGGCGGCGCAAACCAGGGATCTGCTGGCGCTGAGCTACCTGCCCGTCTCGGAGGTCAGCCCGGCGGCGCTCGCGGCGCACGTTCCCAGCACGGAGCCTGCGCCAGAGAGCTTCTACACCAAATAGTCACGCGCGGCGCGACGGGGACGGCGTTCATGCCGACTCCATCGCCCCACCTGAATGGGTATACTAGGTGAAGCATGCAAGGCGTAGCTTGTGCGAAACGCAAGCTGCGCCTCGCGCTGTGAGCAGGGCTTGCCCCTGCCGGACGTGTCCCTCGCCCGGACGGGCGCGCGACGCGGAAGTGAGGCGCCGATGCGTTGGCGAGAGCGGATCAGCAGAATAGTCTTCGCGGGGAGCGCCGGTCTGGTCGTCCTGATCATGGCCAGCGTGATCCTGTTTGTCGGCTCGAACGCCTACCAGACCTTCACGGTCTACCATGTCAACCCGTTCGCGTTCTTCTTCGGCGTCCAGTGGGCGCCTGACCAGCAGCAGGTCGGCTCTCTGGTCCTCATCACGGGCAGCGTGCTGGCGACCCTGCTGGCGGTGCTGATTGGGACGCCGATCAGCGTCGGGGTGGCGCTCTTCGTCACCGAGGTCGCGCCACCGTGGGCGCGCAGAGTCATGCAGCCCGTGATCGAGTTGCTTACGGGCATCCCCTCGATCATCTACGGCTTCATGGGCCTGGTGGTGATCGTGCCGCTGATCGCGAGGACCTACAACTACATCGCGGGAGCGTATCTCACGACCGGCTTCGGCATCATCGCCGCGACGATCGTGCTGACGGTGATGATCCTGCCAACCATCACCTCCATCGCCATCGACTCGCTCTCAGCGCTGCCCGTCGGACTGCGCGAGGCCAGCCTGGCGCTGGGGGCGACCCGCTGGCAGACCATCCACCGGACGCTGCTGCCCGCCGGCGCGTCGGGCATCCTGACGGGTGTGGTGCTGGGCATGGGGCGCGCGGTCGGCGAGACACTGGCTGTCTCGTATGTCATCGGCTCCAACGCCAACAGCTTCCCAATCCACTTCACCAACGTCTACCCGTACATCAACTTCACGCCCACCAGCGCCATCACCGTGCAACTGCTCTTCGACTTCGCCGAGGCCCGCAACCCCTCGCTCAACTACAGCGCCATCTGGACGCTGGCCTTCACGCTGCTGGTGATCTCCTTCCTGCTGGTCGCGGCCAGCCGCTGGATCGCCTCGCGCGGGGCCTACAGCGCGCAGAGCGCCGCCAGCGCGCCGCGTCCGCCGCTGCGCCAGCGACTTCAGCGCGCCATCGCCGCCGGACGCGCGCTGGGGCCACAGATCGCGCGCCTCGCTCGTCAGGCGCAGGGGAGGGCCAGCTAAATGAGCGTCATCGCCGAACGTGTCAACATCACCCGGCGCCCCCGCGCCAGCAAACCCGGGCGCCGCGCGCGGGCCCGCTTCTGGGATCGCGTGGTGACAGGCGCCCTCTGGAGTGTCGCCATCGGGGTCGTTCTCCTGCTGGCCGCCATGATCCTCTATCTGCTAGTCAAGGGCTTCGGGATGCTCTCATGGAGCTTCGTGACCCAGGCCAACGTGCAGGGGACAGCGGACGGGCCGGAGGTCTTCAACACCTTCTACATCATCGTCCTGGCCCTACTGATCTGCGTTCCCTTCGCGATGAGCGCGGCCATCTTCCTGGTCGAATACGCGCGGCAGGGACGCTTCACGACCGTCGTGCGGTTCGCCACGGAGACATTGGCGGGCGTGCCTTCCATCATCCTGGGGCTGTTTGGCTTCCTGGTCTTCGTGACCAACTTCGGCCTCGGCACGCGGATGGGCTACTCGCGGCTGGCGGGCGCGCTGACCCTGGTGATTCTGAATCTGCCGGTGCTGCTGAGCATCTTCGAGGACGCGCTGCGCAAAGTGCCGACGGAGCTGCGCGAGGCGAGTGAGGCGCTGGGCGCCAACAAGCTCCAGACGGTGACGCGGGTGCTGATCCCGACTGCCTTCCCGTCGCTCATCACCGGCGTCATCCTGACGGCGGGCAAGATGATCGGCGAGACGGCGGCGCTCATCTACACCGCTGGCGGCAGCAGCTCGATCAACGGCTGGTTCTCGCTCAATCCGCTGACCTCCGGCGACACGCTGACCATCAAGCTCTACCAGCTTCAGGCGGAGGGTATCACGCCGAATGCGCCAGCCGTCGCGGCAGGGACAGCCACCCTGCTCATCATCCTGCTGCTGATTTTCAACCTGGGGCTGCGCTGGAGCGCGAACGCCATCAACAATCGCATTGCGGGCCGCACGCGCTAGCGGCGCTGGAGCTAGAGAACCATGGACGACACGATACTGACTGCTCTGCCACAGGGCGCCTCGACCGAGCGCGAGCGCGACATCCTGGGCGCCGACCGTGGCGTGAACGCGAGCTACATCATCACGCTCGACGCGCCCGTGAAGATGCGCACGGTGGACCTGAGTGTCTACTACGGCGCGACCCACGCGCTGAAGAACATCAGCCTGGAGGTGGCCGACCGCCAGGTGACGGCGCTGATGGGGCCATCGGGCTGTGGCAAGTCCACCTTCCTTCGCGCGCTCAACCGCATGCACGACCTGACGCCGACGGCGCGTGTCACTGGCTCAGTGCTCTTCGACGGCGAAGACATCCTCGCGCCGGGGATCGATGTCGTGCAGTTGCGCCAGCGAGTGGGAATGGTCTTCCAGCGGCCAAATCCCTTCCCGCGCTCGATCTTCGAGAATGTGGCCTATGGACTGCGGGTGCAGGGCGGTGTGACGCAGGTTGAGATCACGGAGCGCGTGGAGCGCAGTCTGCGCAGCGCCGCGCTCTGGGATGAGGTGAAAGATCGGCTGACGCACAGCGCGCTGGGCCTCTCGGGCGGCCAGCAGCAGCGGCTCTGCATCGCGCGGGCGCTGGCGGTCGAGCCAGAGATCATCCTGATGGACGAGCCATGCTCCGCGCTGGACCCCATCGCCACGCTGAAGATCGAGGAGTTGATCGAGCAACTCAAGGCGCACTATACCATCATCATCGTGACGCACAACCTGCAACAGGCGGCGCGCGTAAGCCAGTACACCGGTTTCTTCCTGACGGGCAATCTGATCGAGTTCAACGTGACGGCGACCATCTTCTCCCGTCCGCAAGACCAGCGTACCGAGGACTTCATCACTGGCCGCTTTGGTTAGGCCGCCAGACGCGACTGGCCCATGGGGCGGCGTCCCCCCATCCGAGAGAGAGAGTCGAGTGACCATGGTTCGCAAGGCATTTCATCAGGAATTGCGCGAGGTCGAGGAGCTGGTCATCCAGATGGCCTCGCTCGTGGAGTCGGAGATTGCGCAGGCGATGCAGGCGCTGAGCCGCCGCGATACGACGCTGGCGCAGGATGTCATCACCAAAGATGGCGAGGTCAACGAGTTGCAGCGCAACATCCGCAGCCGCTGCATCGCGCTGATGGCGTTGCAGGCGCCCGTCGCACGCGACCTGCGCGAGCTGGTGACGGTGCAGCTTGTCATCAACGAGCTGGAGCGGATGGGCGACCACGCCGTCAGTATCTCGAAGCAGTCGATGCGTCTGCGCGAGCACGAGCCGCTGGAGCTGGTAAACGAGCTGGTCGAGATGGCAAAGCTGGTGCGCGAGCAGGTGCGCGACTGCATCCAGGCGTTCGTGGATGTCAATGTCGGGCTGGCGCGCGATGTCTGTAGCAAAGATGACGCGGTGGACCACTACTACCGCGACATCCTTGCTGAGATCATCCATCTGATGTCCACCGAGCCAGCCAAGGTGGCGCCCGCGACCAGCCTGCTCTTTGTGGCGCACGACCTGGAGCGCATCGGCGACCGCGTGACCAACATCGGCGAGGATGTCATTTACATGGTGACGGGCGAGGTCGAAGAGCTAAACTGAGGCCGCGCCCGCCCGCGTCCTGGAGAGGCTGACCCGTGGAACAGCGACCAATTCTGGTGGTCGAAGACGACGACGACCTGCGCTCGACCCTCGCCTATAACCTGAACGCGGAGGGCTATGAGACGCTGGTCGCGGCGGATGGCGTGGCGGCGCTGGAGATCGCTCGACGCCAGCCACTGGCGCTGGTCCTGCTGGATGTCATGCTGCCGCGCCTGGATGGTCTGGATGTCCTGCGCCAGCTCCGCGCCCGCCCAGAGACCGCCAGCCTGCCCGTGCTGATGCTGACGGCGCGGGCCGAGGAGAGCGATGTGGTGGTCGGGCTGGAGTTAGGCGCCGACGACTACGTGACCAAGCCGTTCTCGTGGAACGAGGTGCGGGCGCGGGTGCGGGCGCTGCTGCGGCGCGGCGGGCAGCGGGCGCCGGGCGAGGGCGACGACGCGCAACCCGCCAGCGAGCCAATCGTGATCGGCGACCTGCGCATTGACGAGGATCGCCGCGAGGTATGGCGCGGCGAGCGGGTGATCGAGCTACCCGCGCGCCTCTTCGAGTTGCTGCTCTACATGGCGCGTCACCGGGGCATGGCGCTGACACGCGGGCGGCTGCTGGAGCGCGTCTGGGGCTACGACTACGCGGGCGACACGCGAACAGTGGATGTGCATGTCCGCTGGCTGCGCGAGAAGATCGAGGATGATCCGGCGAACCCGCAACTCATCCAGACGGTGCGCGGGGTGGGCTACCGCTTCCGGGGCTGAGCAGGATCAACCGGGCGTGGGCAGCGGCCCCAGCGGCCCGGAGGCGTCGGCGCGCTGCGGCGGGAGGGACGCGGCTGGTGGCGGGGTGGATGTGGCCGAGCGCGGATAGCCGGTCCACGCCGAGAGGATGCCCGCGAAGGCGCCGCCGACGATAACGCAGAGGATGGCGCTGATCAGCGCCAGCGCGTCGCTCCGCTGATTGACCAGCGCGCCGCTCAGCCGCTCGCCCAGCAGGAAGAGCGCTCCGACGATGGAGGCGGCGGCCAGCCCCACGACCAGGGCGCGGCGCGGCTTCGGCTCGCGCCAGCCGAGCGTCAGGCCAACCAGCAGGCCGGCCGCCAGCGCCACGAGCAGCGCCAGCAGCGCCAGCCGCCGCTCGTCCAGCACGATAGCGCCCACCGCCGCTATCACCCCTACCATCAGCCCCACAAGATAGCGGTTCATCGGCGCGGCTCCTTCCGTCGTTTCTGTGGCGCGCGGGCGCTCACGTCACTACTCATCCTCGTCCAGCACGGCGCGGATGTGCTTCTCACCATTGTAACTCAGCCGCACCTGCTTCTCGTCGCGGATGGTCTCCAGATGGACGGGGCGCGACCAGATCTGGTAGATATGCTCCAGCGTCTTCTCGGCGTAGGGGATATCCAGTTCCTGCCCCTCGAAGTGATGGTGCAGCAGCAACTCGGTGTTGCCATTGTAGTCGGCGTCCCAGATGGTGATGTAGGGATAGCCGAAGTTGGTCATGTTGGCGACGATGCCGTCACGCACCTTCTCCCAGTCCTTCTCGACAATGACCCACTCATCATCCTCCTTCTTGTAGAGGTAGAGGTCGAGCCGCTCGATCAGATCTTTGGTGAGGTAGTTGCGCAGCAGCGAGACATCGCTCTCCATCTCGCGCACCTCCAACAGCTTGGCGTGGCCCTGCCCCGGCTGCCGCCCCAGGCGCAGCTCCTCCTCGGTGGGGTTGTCCCAGCGCCGCTCGATGTCTTCGAGCAGGTGATAGCCCAGGTGATAGGGGTTGATGCGCATGCGCGAGGTCGCCAGCACCCCGGCGTGCATCTGCGCGAACTGGGTAAACTCGTTGTCGTCCAGGTCCATCTCGCGGGTGATGCGCGAGTGCCAGAGGCT
>DASVWQ010000155.1:0-12239 GCA_036393135.1 Ktedonobacterales bacterium | reverse complement strand
ATCGCCGAGCCAGGCGACCTGCAAGCTGGTGATCAGGTGCGGGTGCGCTCGCTGGGGCAGACGGGCGAGGTGGTCGCGGCGCCCAATGCGCGCGGCGAGGCTGAGGTGCAGGTGGGCGCGATGCGGATGCGTGTCGCGGTGGCCAATCTGGAGCGGCTGAGCAAGCGCAAGGCCCGCGCCGAAGCCGGGAGCTACCCGCAACTCGTGACGCTGCCCCCGCGCGACGAGGCCACCGCCCCGGAGTCGCAGCTTGACCTGCGCGGCTGGCGGGTGGAGGACGCGCTGGACGAGGTGGACTCCTATCTCAACGACGCCGCGATGCACGGCCTCGCCAGCGTGCGTCTGCTCCACGGCAAGGGCACGGGCGCGCTGCGCCAGGCTATCCGCGACCAGCTCCGCCACCACCCGCTGGTGAAGGGCTTCGAGTCGGCGCCCCAGCGCGAGGGCGGCGATGGCGTCACCGTCGTCACGCTTGGCGGGTAGGCGCGCCCCAGCCATTGACAGCGCCGCGCCCATCGCCTATCCTGCGCGCAGAGAACGACGCATCATCCAGCCAGAGACGAGAACACACGATGAGTGACTATCACCACGCCAGCCTGAGCCAGCGCCAGAGCCAGCCTCCGCATGGGAGGTCTGGAACGCCGCGCCCGCTCGCGCGCCGGTGAGACGCGATTCATCGCCCGGCGATTGAACGCCCGCCAGACCATCCACTCGCGGAGGTCGGCGGGCGTCTTGTTGTGCGCGACGTTTCTGAGGGGGAGCGGAGCATGGACATCTTCTTTCTGTTGCGAGGGATGGCGCTGGGTTTCGCCATCGCCGCGCCCGTCGGCCCCATCGGCGTCCTTTGCATCCGGCGGACGCTGGCGGATGGGCGGCTGATGGGCTTCGTGACGGGCCTCGGCGCCGCCACCGCCGACGCGACCTATGGCGCCATCGCGGCGTTCGGCGTCACAGCGGTCAGCGCCGCGCTGGTGGGGCTGCGGCTGTGGGTCCACCTGCTCGGTGCGCTCTTCCTGGCCTGGCTGGGCCTGCGCACACTGCTGGCGCGCCCCGCAGCCAAGCCTGCCGCGTCTACATCCCCGAACGCCAACGCCAGCCTGCTCAGCGCATGGGCGACGACTGTGGCCCTCACTCTAACCAATCCCGCGACCATCCTCTCCTTCGCCGCGATCTTCGCCGGGCTGGGGCTGATCGGCATGGGCTACCTCGCGGCGGGACTGACGACGCTGGGCGTCTTCCTCGGCTCGGCGCTCTGGTGGCTGCTGCTCAGCGGCGGGGTCAGCCTGCTGCGCGCCCGCTTCGACGCGCGAGCCATGCGCGCCGTGAATATCCTCTCCGGCCTGCTGCTGCTCGGCTTCGCGGCGTTCGCGCTGCTCAGCCGCTAGCCAGGACGCTGGCCATATGCGACAGAGATCGCCCAAAAAGAATGGTAGTGGTCCACCTCGGCGAGCCATTGGGCGATGGTGGCGTCAAAGGCGGCGGCGTCGGTGGCGCCAGTAGCGAGGATGGGACCGCGCAGGCCCTGGATGACCGCCAGCACATCAGTCTGCATCATGCGACCGAGCCGTCCACCGTGGGCGCCAATGGGTATCTGGACTTCCTGTACAGCGACATTTGTGAAACCAGCGTTTTGCAGGATGGTCGGCAGATGGGGGCCTATTTGCAGGTCGATCTGGCGCCTGGCGGTAACATCGAGCGCCCACTGTGTGAAGATGCGCTCAGCGGGTGAGGTTGCCCCCGCGCCGACACAGCCCTCGACCAGCTCAACCCACCCACCCGGGCGCGTGACACGCCCAAGCTCGCCGACGACCTGTGGCCAGCTTGGGCGAGGAATAGCGGCGAAGAGCAGACGCTGATGAACATAGTCGAACGTTGCGTTCGAGAACGGCAGGCCTTCGAGCACATTCCCCTCGATGAAAACATAGTTTGGCAGTCGCGTAGTGGTTTTGGCGTCGGCTGGGGGGGCGACGATATCCAGGCCAACGACATTGGCCTGAGGAAAGGTTATCGCCAGATCCTGGGTCCAGCGTCCAGAGCCGGAGCCGACATCGAGGATGTCATGGGGTTGGTTGATCGGGGCAAGGTAGTTGCCCTGAAGGGCGTAGCGCAGCATGTAATGCTGGAAGTCGAGACGATTGATTTCGGCGTCGTCCTTGGGGAGAGCGTATGGGATACCAGCGACATGGCGTCGGCCCCCCGAGATGCGGAATATGCCCTTGCCCGCTGGCGTATCTGTGGCGGCGGTAGACTGACGGCCTCGTCCAAATCCAAACCAGCGCATGCCAGTGCGCCTCCTATCCCGATGATCGGCGCCATCCATGCGACGCCTGCGCATTCGTGCGCGGGAGCATCCGGGCCGATTGCTCGGCTACTGCGCCAAGTATAGGAGGATGCGTTGGGTTTGCGCAAGGCGTCGCAAGCAGCTGTGGAGCGCATCGCTGGCGCGCCGCAACCGCTTGCGCTCTGCCTCCTGGGTCTGGCACGCCACATAGCCCATCCCCAGTAGAGATCGCGGCATAATCGGCTAGCGGCGGCGCGGTTGCTATCCGCGACAGACACGGGCGCCCGGGTGCGACGCCTGTCGCGCCATGATCTGGCGTGTTTGCGGGATACTTGAGTAATTCAGTATACTATCGAGTATGAAGCGTGGAGCGACCGACGGACACTCGTAGCGCCCGGCCCCAGGGCCACCGCGACGCATCCAGCGAGCCTGCCCCAATCCGAGCAAGTGGCGCGCGTGACGCCGTGGGAGCGATTCGATGACAGTGAGCGATGCGGAGTTCAAGGCCGTCCTGGGGCGATTCCCCACCGGCGTGACGGTCGTGACAACCTGCGATGGCGAGCGCCCGGCGGGCCTCACGGTCAACGCCTTCGCCTCGATCTCGCTCGATCCGCCGCTGGTGATGGTCTCCATCGACCGCCGCTCGCACCTGCACGACATCGTGGCGCGGGTCGGATTCTTCGCCGCCAACATCCTCGGCGCCCACCAGCAGGAAACCTCGCGCCGCTTCGCCGGGCAGACCACCGACCGCAACGAGCGCTTCCGCATGACCGCCTGGCGACGTGGGCATACCGGCGCGCCGCTGCTCGTGGAGGCCATCGGCTGGGTTGAGTGCCGCGTCGCCGCAATTTATCCCGCTGGCGACCACAGCATCTTCCTCGGCCAGGTCGAGGCGCTTGGCGCTGGCCCTGGCGACCCGCTCGTCTACTATCGCGCGGGCTATGGCGCCTTCACCGCCGAGAGCGACGCCAGCGTCATTCCCGCCCGCCGCGAGTAGCCGCATGCCCACCCGTCTCGCGCCCATTCCGCTGCTCGCGCCACTCCCGCCCAGCGAGCGCCTCGCCGAGCGCCAGCGCGCCCTCACCAGCCTGCGCGCCGAGATTCGCGCCTGCCGCGCCTGCCAGACGGCGGGCTACCTGACCAGCGCGCGCCCCGTCGCGCCTGACGATGGCCCCTCCACCGCCCGCCTGATGATCGTCGGCCAGGCGCCCGGTCATCTCACCGTCGAGCGGAATAGAATGTTCTCCGGGCCAAGCGGCGAGGCGCTGGAGCGCTGGCTGACGCTGGCGGGGTTCGCGCCGGGGGCGCTGCGCCGCGCGGTCTACCTCTCCGCGCTGACCCGCTGCGATCCGGGACGCAGCGCGAAGGGCAGCGGCGACCGCAAGCCATCCGCCGCCGAGGTCGCGCTCTGCCGCCCGTGGCTGGAGCACGAGCTGGCGATTGTGCGCCCGCGCGCGATTCTGCTGGTCGGCGGGATGGCCATCGAGGCGTTCATCGGGCGGGCGGCGCTCGATGACGTGGTAGGCTCTGTGGTGGAGCGCGACGGCGTAGCGCTGATTCCGCTACCGCATCCATCGGGGGTCAGCCGCTGGCTCAACGATCCAGGCCATCGGGAGTCGCTGCGGCGCGGGCTGGCGCGGCTGGCCGAATTGCGCGCCGCCTGGGAGGCCGAGGACGCATCATCCGCAAGACGAGGAGATAGCGCATCATGACAGACGCATCCACGCAGACGACGACCGAGGGCGCGGACGAGAAGCGCGCCAGGCGCGGCCTGATCGTCATGGCGCACCCTGACGACGGCGAGTTCAGTTGCGGTGGGACCGTGGCGAAGTGGGTGGCGGAGGGCTATGACATGT
This sequence comes from Ktedonobacterales bacterium, assembly GCA_036393135.1. Lineage (GTDB taxonomy): Bacteria > Chloroflexota > Ktedonobacteria > Ktedonobacterales > JADMIN01 > JAKAIY01. The sequence continues at coordinate 8,102 of DASVWQ010000155.1, read as the reverse complement.
GGTATTGCCTCGTCACCGACGGCCAGGTCGGCGACGCGGGCGACAAAGAGATCACCAGCGAGGAGCTGGCCGCCAAGCGCCACATCGAGGCGCAGAACGCCGCCGACGCGCTGGGCGTCCAGCATCCTGTCATCTTCCTGCACTACATGGACTCGCGGCTGGAGCCAACCCTTGACGTGCGCCGCGACATCGCCCGCGTCATCCGCCAGGTGAAGCCGGATGTCGTCATCTGCCAGGACCCCACCGTCCGCTGGAGCGGCCAGGGCTACATCAACCACCCCGACCACCGCGCGGCGGGCGAGGCGACGCTGGCCGCCATCATGCCGGTGGCCAGCACGCGCCTGGCCTTCCCGGAGCTTGCCGCCGAAGGGCTGGAAACCCACAACGTCCGGGAAATCTACATCAGCGGCACACAGTCCGCCGACCGCTGGGTGAATATCGAGGGCTATGTGGAGAAGAAGATCGCGGCGCTGCGGGCGCATGTCAGCCAGCTTGGCGACTGGGACCCACAGGAAGGCATTACCCAATGGGCCAAAGACGGCGGCGCGGCGGCCCGTAAGCACGGCCACGACTTCACCTACGCCGAGGGCTTCAAGTACATCCGCATGGAGGATGACTAGCCCGCGCGGCTGAGAGCGTGCCAGCCGCCGGGCGAGGGCCATTCCCCCTACCCCGCGACTGGCGTCCTGCCCTATCCCTCGCGATCATGCGCCTGAGTGATGGAGGGGATGCCCGTGCAGAGCCTGGAGTTGTGGTTCGCGATCCTCGCATTCACGCTGACCGGCGCCGCGCTGGCCTCCGGCATTGTTGACCGCATCCCCCTCTCGCTACCCATCATCTTCCTGGGGCTGGGCTTCCTGCTCGACCCTGGCGCGCTCGGCGTCGCGCAACTGACCCCACAGAATCCCATTCTCATCGCGGTGGCGACCGTTGATCTGGCGCTCGTTCTCTTTCTCGACGCCGCGCGATTCGACCTCGATGAGTTGCGGCGTGACTGGCGCGTGCAAATCCGCGACCTCGGACCAGGCACGCTGCTGACCATCGCGGGTGTCGCGGGCGCTGCGGCGCTGCTGCTGCATACTCCCCTGCTCCAGTCCATCCTGCTGGGGGCGATACTGGCCTCCACCGACCCCATCGTCCTGCGCGACATCACGCGCGACGAGCGGGTGCCGCTGGCAGTCCGCCGCACACTCACCATCGAGGCGGGAACGAACGACATCATCGTGCTCCCCATCGTGCTGATCGTGATTCAGCTTTCGCTGGCTCCGGCTGGCGGTATTGGCTACTGGATCGGCTTCCTCGCGAAACTGATTGTGCTCAGTCCCATCGCTGGGCTGGCGATTGGCGGCGCGGGCGCGTGGCTGATGGGCAAGGCGGACGCGCGCTACTCGATTCGCCGGGAATATCAGGCGCTCTATGGCATCGGGCTGGTGCTGGCCGCCTACGTCATCGCCCAGGCCCTCGGCGGCGATGGATTTCTCGCGGCTTTCTTCGCCGGGCTGGCGGTCGCCATCTTCGATGTGACCCTCTGCGACTGCTTCCTGGACTATGGCGAAGTGACCGCCGAGATGGCGATGCTGCTGGCTTTCATCCTCTTTGGCATCGTGCTGGAACCGCTCTTTGGCATGATCTCGTTTGGCCTGGCGCTCGCCTTCGCGCTCGTCGCCATCGTCGTTGTGCGTCCGGTGGCGATGAATCTGGCGCTGCTGCCCGCGAAGATCAGCCCGGTCGCCCGCGCCTTCATCGGCTGGTTCGGCCCGCGTGGACTCTCCGCGCTGCTGCTGGCGCTGCTGGTCGTCGAGGCCAACGCGCCGCACGCGACATATACGCTGGCGATCACGGGCGTTGTGGCGCTGGTCTCGGTACTCGCGCATGGCATGACGGCCACGCCCGCCTCGCGCTGGTATGGCGCGTGGGTCGCTCGAAAACGTGACGCGCCGCCGGAGGAGCGCGAGAGCGACGCCAGTGGCCTTTTCCAGGGAGAAGCTGAAGCGATTCCACGTGTCACGCCAGAGGAGCTTCAGGAATGGCGCTCCGGTCCGCATCCGCCGCTCATCCTGGACGTGCGCACCCGTGGCCAGTATGCGGAGAGCGAAGGGCAGATTCCGGGTAGCGTCCGCGTGCTGCCAGACCATGTGCGCGAGTGGGCGGAGCAGGTGGACCCGGCGATGCGAGATCGGCTGGTGGTCGCGTACTGCACCTGACCCAACGAAGCCACCAGCGCCCGTGTGGCGCGTCAACTCCGCACGATGGGCTTCGACGCCCGCGCGCTCGCGGGAGGCTACGCCGCCTGGAGCGCAAAGTACGATGTCGAGCCGAAGTCTCCCGCAGCCGCCGTGCAGCTTCGCGGCTAATGCATATGGAATGGAAAAGTCAAGTTACCAAGATGGCGTTGAATCGTCGCCAATTAGGTAAAGTTACGTAGACCCTGACAGGGTTTCATTCATGGCCTGTGGGCCAAGGAGCACTATGAGCAAGCGCCCTCTCATCAACCTCATCTGCCTGCTTACCATGCTGTCAGGTATAGGCTTGCTCTCAGGCTGCGGCCCCACCAAAGCGGCTGGCTCGACTCTGGCGGCAACGGCGACACCAGCTGCCACGGCGACGCCAGCGGTGACAGCCTACACGAGTTCTGATGGCCAGTACACGATACAATACCCCAATGGCTGGACGGTCAAAGCCCTCGCGGCTCAGAACACTTCCGGCGCAGCGGAGTTCGACTCTAGTGGGGGCATTGCTGTATTCGTCGTACAGCCATTGACTGTAAAGACAGCTCTCACCGCTCACGCTTTCCTAAAAGATATCGTGAGTAACGACGCCGCATTCCATAACCCGCAGGTAGATGCGACCACTACCACGGAATCCTATCCTTCCGGTGTCTGGACGGTCGCAAGCGCGACGGGGATAGTGAGTGGCGTACCCTATACGTGGCGCGTGTATGAGACTGTGCATAGTGGACATACTGTCCTCATCTATACCCTCGTGCCATCCTCGTTGGCCGCTAGCGATCAGACAGCCTATTTTGCCCCCATGTTCACCTCGCTTACCTTCCTCAAGTAGGTCTCACCAGCGAGTAGACGCCTGGCAAGCTCAGGTTTTCCGTCTCAGAATGCGCGAGAACACAGAGGAGAAGCAGAGGTGACCATGGATCCTCACATGAGCGGCATGAATCAAAACCCCGATGGCGCGCCTTACTCAGCGAGCGCCTATCCAACTGCATCTGCGGGCGGTCAGCCTCCGGCTCTAGCCCCGCAAGACATTCCTGCGGATGAGCCATTCCTCAGCCGCATGTATGACATCCTGACCCACCCTACAAACATCCCGCATTACGTCGCCCATCTGCGCGGCGCCAAGTGGAGCACGATCATTTGGCTGACGGTTGGACTTGGGCTTATCGAGTCGGTGGCCACCGCCATTGGCGGACAGATGTCTGGCTCAGGCGCGGTTAGCATCCCTGGCCTCAGCCAGCTTCCGTCGAGTGGGCAAGCTGGCCTGGAAGCGGCGTCTCGTCTCGGCGGCAATCATGGCAACCTCCTGACGGCCCTGGCTGGCTTCTTCCTCGGCTCATTCATCTATTGGCTGCTCGCGAAGCTGCTCGGTGGGCAAGGCTCCTATTTACAAACCGCCTGGCTGGTTGCGCTCATCACGACGCCGATCAATGCCGCCTCCGCACTGCTGGGACTCATCCCGGTGGTCGGACTGCTCGTCGGTATCGCGTTGGGGGTCTACCAGGTCATCATGACCATCTTCGCCATGGCGGCGGCGCACCGCCTGACGGTGGGCAGGGCTACGGCGGTCGTCCTCATCCCGCTCGCGTTTGCCATTGCACTCATCATCTTCATAATTGGGGCCTCAGTTGCCATACTGGCGGGCAGCCTCGGCAAGTAGCCGCCCACCACATCCCGCCACGCCTAGCTCGCGGCGCCTGCGGTCGCCGTGGGCGCTGCGGGCAGGCGCACGACGATCACGCTGCCGTCATAGGTCACGATGGCCACCCGCGCGCCAACAGTCACCTGGCTCGGTGAAATCTTCGTGTGGTGGGGCGCCTGCACCCAGCGCGCCTTGGGCGAGACAGGCTCCGTCACCACCTGGCCATCCGCGCGCTTCACGCTGATCTGGGTCGCCGAGACGCTTTGGACCGTCCCCCGGTCGATCTGGACCGTGCGGCTCTTGCCATTGCGAATGAAGGTCGCGTCGAGGTGGATGGCGTTCTTCAGCAGGCCGTTGCCCGCGCCGATCTGCGCCGCGACGCCGTTCTGCGAGAAGACTACGATGCGGTGGCCGTCCAGCTTCGCCGGATGCTGCGGCGCGGCGCGATGGTTGCCCCAGACCGTGTTGGCCGTGATCGAGAGCGTCACCTGCTGGCCATCCAGTCGCGTCAGGGTGATGGATGAACTGGAGACGTTCGAGACTTTCCCGGCGTCTATCGTATAGGTTACATACGCGCCGTTGACGCTGGTGATGATCGTCCCGTGCGTCAGGCCGTTATGCGGGTTGCGGCGGTTGTGGCCGTGCTTCGCGCCAGCGGCGTTGGCCAGCGCGACATTCAACCCGCTTGCCCCGTTCAGTGGATTGGGCAGCGCGCCATTGGCGGCGGCGAACGCCACGCCCGCGCCACCGCCGCCCAGCGCCACCAGCAGCGCCGAGACGATCACCGCGATCTTGTATTTCGCAAGCAGAGCCAGCATGCAGTTCTTCCTCTCATCCAGCCGCGCCCGTCCCGCAGACGCTTCTATCAGTACCATACGGTCGGAAGCTGAGGAAACACTGAGGAGCGCATAGGCCCGCGCTGAGAAATCGCTGAGGCTGCCCGGTGTCAGTCCGCAGGCGGCGGGCGCAGGCCATCCAGCAGCGAGGTGACAGCGAGGGTCGCTGTCTCGCGCCAGTGAACGGTCTCCGGCGCCATCGCCCACATCAGCGAGATACCCTCCCACATCCCAATCAGCGCGGTCGCCAGGCTCTCCGCATCGTCGCCTGCGCGAAACTCGCCCCGCGCCATTCCCTGCTCGATCACCCGCGCCAGCGAGGCGGTATAGTCCTCGTACATCTCGCGCAGGTAGACGCGCACACTGCGGTCGCGCGCCGCCACCGCATAGAACTCCAGCATGACGGGCAGCATCCCCGCGAACCGGTCCATCTCATCGGCGAAGCGGTTGGTCGTCAGCAGGATACGCTCGCGGGCGGGCTGGTCGGACTGCTCGATAGTTCGCACTCCACGCATGACGACGCTGAAGATGGTCCGCATCAGCGCGCCAATGATGGCATCTTTGCTCTTGTAATAGAGATAGAGCGCGCCCTTGCTCAGCCCCGACGCCTGGGCGATGTCGTCCATCCGCGCGTCGTGGAATCCCTGACGTGCGAAGACCTCCAGCGCGGCTTCGAGAATCTGCGCCTGCCGTTCCTCACTGACATCCTGACGCGGCATGCTCGCCTCCGCTGAATCGTCCCGCCAATACGCCTCGCGGGAGCGCGGACGGTCGGCCCGCCCACACTCCCGCTCTTATTGTACGCCGCCGGACACCGCCGCGCGGGCTAGCCCACGTGGCGCGCGCCATTCCAGGCGCGGGAGCGCAGCCAGAAGCCGAGCAGCCCCAGCGCCGCCAGCGCCACGGCCCAGCCCAGCGCGACCCACAGCCCGCCCAGCGCGACGCCATGTGTGAAGCCGCCGCCGACCATCACCTGAGTCGAGCCATACGACGGGAAGTAGCGTAGCACCGGCTTGTTCGCCAGCGGGTTCTCCACTGGATTCTGGAAGAAGGTGTCGAACAGGCTCACCATGATGACCAGGAAGAAGCCCGCCACCTCGCTCCGCACCACCGCGCCGATCAGCAGGCCCAGCGCGCCGTAGATCAGCGCGGCTGAGAAGAAGCCCAGCCAGACCAGCGGCAGCGAATCGGGGCGCCAGAACAGCAGCAGCGCCAGCGCGCCATAGAGCGCGACCAGCGCCGCCACCACCACCATGCCCGCCAGCTTGGCCGCCATCAGCGTCCACTGCCGGTAGCCACAGAGGATCAGGCGGCGGTCGAAAGCCGCGCCGCCGCGTGTCTGCGCGAACATCAGGAAGCCGACGATCAGGGTAATGACGTTCAGGCCAGCGGTGAGCAGGGTCAACTGGTGGCTGTTGACCTGAAACATCGCCCCCGTGGGCGCATACTTGAAGGCGACTGGCGCATTGTCGATGAGCGCGCCGAGCATGAAATACCAGAGCGGCGTGAAAACGATCAACAGCCCCACAGCAAAGCGGTTGCGCGCCAGTTCGATCAGTGAATAGCGGGTCGCGGTCAGCCAGGCGCCCGTGATAGACCCTTGCCCGCGCGTCGCCTCAGCGGATGTTACAGCCATGATGAGTCTCCTCCATTCTCCGATGAGGCGTCAGGCCGCCGTCGTATCGCGCCGCAGCTCGCCATCGCTGAGCGTGTAGAGCTGGTCGAAGCGCGAGCGGTCATAGACCAGGTGCGAGATGATGAGGACAGCGCAACCATCCGCGCGCAGCTCGCTGGCGAGGTCCCAGAAGCGCAGGTACGTCTCCCAGTCGAAGCCCTGGTACGGCTCGTCCAGCAGCAGTACGGCGGGACGGTGCATCAGCGCGATGGTCAGGTTGAGCTTCTGCTTCGAGCCACCGCTCAGCGCGCTCACTGGCGTCTGGCGGTACCTCGCGTAGCCCAGCCGCTCCACCAGCTCATCCGCCCGCCGCAGGTCAGGCGCGCGATAAGCGGCGCGGAAGTAGTCGAGATGCTGCGCCACCGTCAGTTGCTCGTTGAGGACGACGTCCTGCGGGCAGTAGCCCAGCGCGCCGCGCAGCGCCACCGAGCCAGCGCTAGGCCGCAGCTCGCCCGCCAGAATCCGCAGCAGGGTCGATTTGCCCGCACCGTTCTCGCCGACGATTCCCACCAGCGCGCCCGCTGGCAGGCTGATCGAGACATCGCGCAGCACTCGCCTGCGCCCGTAGTGTTTGCTGATCCCCTGCGCGAGCAGCGCCGCCGGAGCGCCCGCCACGCTCTCCATCTGTGTCGCGGTCATGTCTGGAACCTGTCTTTCTCTCTCACGGCTCCCCGCCAACCTGTTCATGGCCTCGTCTACGGCGCGACCTGCGCAAGCCGCGCCGAATAAGTGACTGACCGGTCAGTCATAGTATAGAGGGGCGCGTCGGGCATGTCAAGATGTATCGCGGCGCGAGGCGATGGTACGGCGACCGGCGGCTTGACGACGGGGCCGCGCGCATGGTAGATGTTGAGGTGACAACCGAAGACAGAACCGACCGCAACGGGAGCTTGGGGCGCCAGGCTGAGAGGGTGGCCACCGATCCGCCACCGACCGACGGAACCTGATCTGGGTAATGCCAGCGCAGGGATGACGCTTCCACTGAGCGGATTCGCCGGAGGGGGCAGGCAAGTTCGGGGCGCTGGCATGAATGCTGGCGCCCCGTCTCTTTTTGGCTGGACGGGGATGCTGGCGCGTGAGGAGAGGAGCGCGCCGATGGCCGACATGATGGCCGAGCGCACAGGCGCCACACCGCTGCTGGATGTGCGTGGCGTCACGAAGCGCTACGCAGGCGAGCGCGGGCAATCGCTACTCGCGCTGGATGGCGTGAGCCTGCGCGTCTTCCCCGGCGAGTTCGTGGCGCTGGTCGGGCCGAGCGGCTGCGGCAAGAGCACGCTGCTGGAGATCATCGCCGGGCTGGAGGCGCCGACCGAAGGCGAGGTCGCGCTGGATGGCGACACACAGACCCCACGCCTGGGGCGGGTTGGCTACATGCCGCAGCGCGATCTGCTGCTGCCCTGGCGCGACGCCCTGGGCAACGCGACCGCCGGGATGCGCGCGCAGGGGACGCCGCGCGCCGAAGCCGAGGCTCGCGCCCGCGCGCTCTTCGCCGATTTCGGGCTGGCGGGCTTCGAACATGCCTGGCCTGCCGCGCTCTCCGGCGGGATGCGCCAGCGCGTCGCCTTCGCCCGCACGGCGCTCGTCACGCGCGACCTGATGCTGCTCGATGAACCCTTCGGCGCGCTCGACGCGCTGACCCGCGCGGCGCTCCAGCGCTGGCTGGGGCAGGCGCTCGCCCGCATCGGCGCCACCTGCCTGCTCGTGACGCACGATGTGGACGA
>DASVWQ010000154.1:0-2014 GCA_036393135.1 Ktedonobacterales bacterium | reverse complement strand
GAATTGCAGCTCCGCGACACCCTCACGGCGGGCGCGGGACTGGTGGACGAGGGCGCCGCCCGCGCGATGCTGGCGGAGGCGCGTGAGGCGGTCGCCTGGCTCATCGCCCAGGGGACGCGCTTCGACGAGCGCGGCCACGCGGCGTCGGGCCAGCCAGCGGGCGACTCGGGGGCGGAGAAGGAGCGCGCCGACCCCATCCGCGAGCTGGCTACGCGCTACGACCTGACACTGGAGGCCGCCCACAGCCGCCGCCGCGTGCTGCACGCCCAGGGTGACGCGACGGGCGCCGAGATCGAGCGGGCGCTGGTCGCCGCCGCGCGCAGCCGTCCCAACACCACCCTCTATGAGCAGACGCTGGCGCTGGACCTCGTGACCGAGCGCGGCGCATGTGTCGGCGTGGACGCGCGGATCGGTGGCGCTGACGGGCAGGTCGTGCGGCTGCTGGGTGCGCGGGGCGTCGTGCTGGCGAATGGCGGCGCCGGGCGGCTCTGGCTGCGCACCTCGAATCCCGCCGGGGCGACGGCGGATGGCGTGGCGCTGGCGTGGCGGGCGGGCGCGGCGCTGGCCGACCTGGAGTTCTGCCAGTTCCACCCGACGATTCTGGCGGTCCCCGGCTTCGAGGGCGAGCCGTTCCTCGTCTCCGAGGCCGTGCGCGGCGAGGGCGCCTGGCTGCGCAACGCGCGCGGCGAGCGCTTCATGCCGAAGTACCACCCCGACGCCGAGCTGGCCCCGCGCGACGTGGTGGCGCGGGCGATTCTCAGCGAGATGCTGGCGGATGGCTCGCCCTCGGCCTGGCTCGACCTGCGCCGCCTGTCCGCCGAGGAGGTCCGCGAGCGCTTCCCCAGCATCACGGCGGCCTGCAAGGCGCGCGGGCTGGACCTCGCCACCGACCTGATTCCCGTCGCTCCAGCGGCCCACTACTACATGGGCGGCGTGGTGACGGATACCTGGGGCCGCACGACCCTGCCCGGCCTCTACGCGGTCGGCGAGGTCTCCTGCACGGGCGTCCACGGCGCCAACCGCCTCGCCAGCAATTCGCTGCTGGAAGGGCTGGTCTTCGGACGCCGCGCCGCCCGGCTGATCGCGGGGACGGCGAGCGTCAGCGGCGACTGGCCGACCACTCCCGCCCTGACCGGGCCGTGGGTGGACCTGGCGCGGGTGGTCATGCCACGTAGCTCGCCCGACGCGCCTATCGCTATCGACGTGCGGGCCGAGGCGCAGAGCGTGATGTGGCGCTTCGTCTCGCTGCGCCGCGACGCCGAGGGGCTAACGGCGGCGCTGGAGCGCCTGCGCGCGTTGGCCGCTGGCGGACCATACGACCCGGAGACCGCGAACATGCTGCTGGTGGCGCAAGGCGTGACGCTGGCCGCGCTCAGCCGCGACGAGAGCCGTGGCGGCCACTACCGCGTCGACTTCCCCCAGCGCGACACCAGCCGCGACGGGCGCCACACGATGCTCTGGCCAACCCAGGCGCCCACCACTACGCAGGAGGCGAGCGATGCCATCCACGTCTGATACCGCCGAGCGGCGTAAAACCTACGGATTCGCCTATGACCCCATCTTCGATGTGGAGCTGGCGCGCCGCGCGCTGGCCGAGGATGTCGGACGCGGCGACCTGACGACCGAGGCGACCATCCCCGCCGGAACGCGCGCCTCCGGACGCATCATCGCCAAGGCCGATGGCGTGGTCGCGGGGCTGCCGATGGCCGCGCTCATCTTCCGTCTGATGGACCCCGACACGCACGTCGTCCTGATCGCCCACGACGGCGACCATGTGACGCGCGGCCAGGCGCTGGCCGCGCTGGAGGGCGACGCCCGCGCGATCCTGACGGCGGAGCGGACGGCGCTCAACTTTCTGGGGCGGCTCTCCGGTGTGGCGACGCTGGCGGCGCGCTGCGCGGCGGCGACGGCGGGAACCGGCGCGAAGGTCATCGATACGCGCAAGACGACGCCCGGCCTGCGCGCGCTGGAGAAGTACGCCGTGCGGATGGGCGGGGCGGCGAACCATCGCTCC
>DASVWQ010000153.1:0-5265 GCA_036393135.1 Ktedonobacterales bacterium | reverse complement strand
GGCAATCGTAGCATGCAGGCGGCGCATCTGCTCAAGGCTCAGGGCTACGAGCGGGTCTCGAATGTCTCGGGCGGCACGACGGTCTGGCGCATGAGCCAGCTCCCGATGGAATAGTTCATCCCTTTGCGTGTAGCGGGACTGGCCCCGCGCTATGAACTCAGCGAGGTGGACACATGCGCATCCAGCAATTCTTCCTCGGAGGACTGGGACACCAGTCGTATCTCATCTGCGATGAGGCGGCGGGGGTGGCCGCCGTGGTCGATCCGCGGCGCGACATCGAGGTCTATCTCGCGGCGGCGGAAGGCGCCGGGACGCGCATCACCCACGTCTTCGAGACCCATGTGCACAATGACTATGTGACCGGCGCGCTGGAGTTGCGCGACCGCGTGGGCGCGACCATCGTGGCCGCCGCAGCCGCTGGCGTGCGCTACGAGCATCTCGGCGCGCGTGAGGGCGAGAGCGTCAGTGTCGGCGGTATGCGTTTCGTCGCCCTGGAGACGCCCGGCCACACGCCCGCGCACATCAGCTTCGCGCTCTATGCGCCGGAGAGTAGCGAGCCGCATGCCGTCTTCACCGGCGGCAGCATGCTCTCTGGCAACGCCGGCCGCACCGATCTGGTCAGCCCCGGCATGACCCTGACCCTCACCCGCGACCAGTACCGCTCGCTGCGTCGTCTGCTCGACACGCTGCCAGACGCCACACTGGTCTACCCAACGCATGGCGCCGGCTCGTTCTGTGGAGCGGCCAGCGACACCGAGCCGATGCGTTCCTCCACGATCGCGCAGGAGCGCGCGATCAGCCCGGCCGCGCTGGCGCGCGATGAGGCGGAGTTCGTCCGCCAGCAGATGGCGGGCTATGGCCTCTATCCGTCGTACTACAACTACATGCGCGACATCAATCTCCTCGGTCCGGCCATCCTGGGCGGCATGCCGGAGATTCCTGGCCTGACACCCCAGCAGGTCGCTGATCTACTGCGCGCGGGCATTCCCCTGCTGGATAGCCGCTCGCGCCGCGAGTTCGCCCGTGAGCGTATCCCGGACGCAATCAACATCGAGATGGACGACTCGTTCGGGACGTATGCGGGCTGGCTGCTCCCCTTCAATTCGCCGCTGACCCTGCTGACCAGCGACGCGGCGGAGCGCGGTGAGGCGGTCGCCCAGCTCGTCCGCATCGGCTACGAGCAGACGCGCGGCTATCTGGATGGTGGCATGGAGGCCTGGCGCGCGGCGGGGCTGCCGGTCGAGAGCTTCGAGCGCATCTCCGTCAAGGAGTTGCATCGCCGCCTGACCTCGGCTGAGGCTCCAGCAGTGCTGGATGTGCGCGACGAGACCGAGTGGCGCGCGGGCCACATCCCCGGCGCCCAGCACATCCATGTCGCCGATCTGCCGCGCCACCTGAATGAGACGCCGCTGGATCGGCCCATCGCGATCATCTGCCGTAGCGGCCACCGCGCCAGCATCGCCGCGAGCATCGTCTCCGCGCTGGGCCGCCCGACCATCGCCGTGCAAGGTGGGGTCGATAACTGGATCGCCGCCGGTTATCCCACGGCGTTCGGCGCGACGGGCGAGAGCGCGTCCGCGCTGGAGCATGCGCATCCCTGACGCTGGGGAGCGCGGCCAGCAAGGCGGGCCAGGCGCCGGTTAGTTGCGTCCTGGCTCGCCGTCGCCAAAATCATCGCCGAAATCGTCGTCGTCGTCATCCACGCGAATGGCGCCGTCCTGGTCGGCGCGATATTCGTCGCTGAAGAATCCGACCTCCGTGCCATTATAGGTGTTCACTAGCAGGTCTTCGCGCGGGACATCGGCGGAGAGGACGAGGTCTTCATCGATCCGCTCGATCAGGCGGGCGATCTGCGCGCGCTCCATCGGCTTCTCCAGGATCAGCGTGCAGCGCACGTCGGCCAGGGTGAAGTGCAGATCAATCGTGGCGATGCGCTCACTCTTGAGCATGACGTGATAGCCCTCGGATGAGGGCGTGCGAAAGTGGCGGTCGAACCGCAACTCCTCCAGATCGTCCATTCCGCGTCTCCTCCTGGCGCCTGCCGCTGGCGCCGTCCCCGCATGCTATCACATCCGCCGCCGCGCGCGAGTGGGCGCCCGGCAGGCCAATTCGTCGCCGCCGTGTCCGCTCGCGCGCCGACTTGGCCCTTGCCCGCCGCCGCATCCCGGCGTACCATGCCAGGAAACGGCATGCGCGCCGCCGGACGCGCCGCCAGCCAGGGATGAGCCAGGGGAGAGCGCCGATATGTCTAGCATTCCGCCAGCCAGCAGTGACGCCACGGGCGCGCTTCGCGTCGTGCGCGGGGCCTGCCCGCACGACTGCCCAGACACCTGCGCCACCGTCACCGAGGTGCGCGATGGTCGCGCGGTCAGCTTCGGCGCCGCCGAGGACCACCCCATCACCCAGGGCTGGCTCTGCGCCAAGGTGCGCCCCTATCTGGAGCGCGTCTATCACCCCGACCGCCTGCTCACTCCCCTGCGCCGCGTCGGGCCGAAGGGTGGCGCGCCGCAGTGGCGGCGCATCTCCTGGGACGAGGCTATCGCCGAGATCACTGACCGCTGGAAGGCGATCATCGCGGAGTATGGCGCGGCGGCGATCCTGCCCTACTCGTACAGTGGCACGCTGGGGATGCTCCAGCTTGGCGTCTGCGACGAGCGGCTGTGGAACCGGATGGGCGCGAGCGGGCTGAACAGCGAGGCGATCTGCGGGGCCGCCGCCGAGCATGCCGTCTCTGCCACACTGGGCGACCGCTGGGGCATCGACATGCGCGACTACCAGCACAGCAAGCTCATCATCATCTGGGGGAACAATCCCGCCAGCACCGGCCCGCACCTGATGCCCTTCCTACGCGAGGCCCAGCGCAAGGGCGCCTATGTCGTGGTGATCGACGCCCGCCGCACCCTCACCGCCAAATCCGCCGACGAGTTCATCCAGCCGCTGCCCTCCACCGATGCCGCGCTGGCGCTCGGCCTGATGCAGGTCATCTTCAGCGAGGGGCTGCACGACGAGGCCTGGCTGGAAGCCCATAGCGTCGGCTGGCGTGACCTGCGCGACCGCGCGGCGAGCTATCCGCCGGAGCGGGCGGCGGCGATCACAGGCGTCGCCGAGCAGACGATCATCGCGCTGGCCCGCCGCATCGGCTCCACAACTCCCACCCTGCTCAAGTTCGCCGATGGGGTGCAGCGTCACGGCAACGGCGGCCAGACCGCCCGCGCGCTGGCCTGCCTCAGCGCCATCACCGGGCAGATTGGTCGGCGCGGCGGCGGCCTCGCCTACAGCACGAGCGGCTACATCCACTGGGACGCCGAGGCGGTCGGCCACGCCAGCGACTCCCCACCAGAGCCGCGCATCCTCAATATCAACCGGCTGGGCGCGTTGCTCTCCGGAGAGGTCAGCGACCCGCCGATCATGTCACTCTATGTCTACTGCGCCAACCCCGCCGCCTCCACGCCCAATACCCAGCGTGTGCTGGCCGGGCTGCGCCGCGAGGATCTCTTCACTGTCGTCCATGACCTCTTCCTGACCGATAGCGCCCGCGAGGCCGACATCGTGCTGCCCGCTACGTCGCAACTGGAGCATGTGGACCTGCACAAGGCCTATGGCCAGACCTTCCTGACCTTCAACACGCCCGCCATCGCGCCGCTGGGCGAGGCCAAGAGCAACTGGGACACCATGCGCCTGCTCGCGGCGGGCATGGGTTACGACGATCCCTGGCTGCGGCAGGAGGGCGAGGAGGTGATCGCCGAAGTGCTGGACGCCACCCGCGCGACGAATCCGCTGCTGGCGGGCATCACGCTGGAGCGGCTGAAGGCGGAGGGCCACATTCCGCTGGCCTTCGCGCCGGGACAGGAGGTCCCGTTCGCCGACCTGCGCTTCCCCACGCCCTCTGGCAAGGTGGAGCTGCGCTGCGAGAGCCTGGCCGCGGAGGGGCTGGACCCGCTGCCCGACTACACGCCGCCCGCCGAGTATGCGGGCTGGGCCGAGCGGCGCGCGGCGGGGCAGGATGACCGCCTGGCGCTCGTCTCTGGCGCCGCCCACCACTTCACCTCCAGCAGCATGGCGAATCTGCCGAGTCTGCTGCGCCGTGAGGGCGAGCCGTTCATCGAGTTGCACCCAGAGGACGCCAGCGAGCGCGGCATCGCCCACGGCGATCTGGTGGAGGTGAGTAACGCGCGCGGCGCGTGCCAGCTTCGCGCGCGGCTGACGGATACCACTCGGCGCGGCGTCGCGGTTTCGCCGAAGGGGCGCTGGCCGGGCGCCTCCGCCGATGGCCGTAACATCAACTCGACGACCTCCGATGCGCTGGGCGACATCGCCGGGCAGAGCACCTTCCACAGCAACCTGGTCTTCGTGCGCCCGGTCGCGCCCGCCGCGCGCGAGGCCGTCGTGGGCGGCGCGGAAGAATCCGCCGCAACCGTTGGCGCGGCGCCGGTGTTTCACCCCTAGGCGCGCATCCCGCGCGCCCACGAGCCGCCAGAATGTCGCAGCGGCGCGTGAGGGAAGCGAGGAATCCGGTTGAAAGCGCGTGATTTTGGGGCGCTCGTTGCGCTGGCCGCTCTCTGGGGCGGAGCCTTCCTCTTCATCCGCGTCGCGGCGCCCGCGATTGGCCCTGTGCCGCTGGCCGCGACACGAGTGGCGCTGGCGGGGCTGGCGCTGCTGCTCTACGTCATCGTGATGCGCGCCGACCTGGGATTGCGCCGCCGCTGGCGGAGCTATCTGGTGATGGGGCTGCTCCAGGGCGCTATCCCCTACACTCTCATCAGCACGGCGGAACTGCATCTTACCGCCGGGCTGGCCGCCATCCTCAACGCGACCACGCCGCTCTTTGGCGCGCTCGTCGCCGCCGTCTGGATGCGCGAGCGCCTGACGCTGGGCAAGGGGATCGGGCTAGCGCTGGGCTTCGCGGGCGTCGTCGCGGTGATGGGCTGGAGCGCGCTGCCGTGGTCGCTGACCCTGGCGCTCTCGGCGGGGGCGTCGCTGCTGGCGGCGCTCTCCTATGGATTCGCGGGCAGCTTCGCGCGGCGCGCCTTCGTTGGCGTTTCGCCGCTGGCCTCGGCCACCGGGCAGCAGCTCGGCGCGGCGGTTCTGCTGGCGCCCTTCGCGCTGCCTATCGCGGCGGCGACGGCCCCGTGGACACATCTCACGCCGGGGGTGGCCTGGGCGGTAGTTGCGCTGGCCATCGGCTGCACCTCGGTCGCCTTCCTGTTCTACTTCTATCTCATTGCCAGTGTCGGGCCGGTTCCGGCGCTCAGCGTAACCTTCCTG
>DASVWQ010000152.1:0-7609 GCA_036393135.1 Ktedonobacterales bacterium | reverse complement strand
CGGGCCACGCTCATCCCCACCGTCATCCCGCGATCTTTGAAGCTGCCAGTGGGATTCTCGCCCTCGTGCTTCAGCCAGAGTCGCTCCAGCCCGGCGAATTCGCCGATGCGCCGCCAGCCCGCGTCGCCAGCCGAGGCGCCGACTGCGTGCAGTGGCGTATTGCCCTCCGCGCGGGTCACGATGGCGTCTTCGGGCAGCGGCAGGACCAGCTCGCGGTAGCGCCAGACTCCGCTCCGCGCGCTCCCCGCGACCGCGCCGAGGCGTTGGGCGAACTGCTGGCGGAGGGTCGTGGCGTCCAGCGGCTCCAGTGGGAGAGCGGCGGGCGCGAGGTCGAAGGGCGTCCCGCAGGCGCAGCGGAAATGCGCGCTGGACCCCGGCTCCGTCGCGCCGCAGGCCGGGCAGGTGAAGGTCAGCGCATGGAGCAGCGCGGCGGCTGATGGAATTGGGTCGCTCATCTCGTCACGCTCCTCTCCTCGCTGCGCGGCTCCGTGTCGAGCGAGACGACGGTCCCGCGCCGCGAAATGTCGGCGATGAGCGTCCGCCCGGCGACCCCTGCCCCCGCTGCCGCATCCGCCAGCGCCGCCGCGATCTGCTCGGCCTCCGCGCTGACCAGCGCCAGCACGGAGGAGCCGCCACCGGAGAGGCAGGCGCCATGCGCGCCCGCTCCGCGCGCCGCCGCCAGCAGCGCGGGTAGCGCCGGAAAGACGCCCGCGCGGTACGGCTGGTGGATGCGGTCGTCCATCGCAGCGCCCAGCGCCTCGAAGCGCGCGGTCTGGAGCGCGCCGAGCAGCAGCGCCACGCGGCTGAGGTTGAAGGCCACATCGCCGCGCGGGTACGACTCCGGCAGCAGCGCCCGCCCGGCGACTGTGCTCATGGGCATGTCGGGGATGAAGACGACCGCCCGCAGCGCCTGCGGAATCGGCAGGGGCAGCGCGATGACGCCCGCGCCGCGCTCGTCGGCGCCCGTCACCACCAGCCCGCCATGCAGCGCGGCGGCCACATTGTCGGCATGCCCGCCCGGCTCGCAGCGGATGGCCAGTGCGAGCAGGTCGCCCGCGTCCAGCGGTTCGCCGAGCAGTGTGTTGGCGGCGAGCAGGCCGCCCACCACCGCCGTCGCGCTGCTGCCCAGGCCACGGCTCGGCGGGATGCGCGGGTCAATCCGCAGAGTGAGGTCGGGCGGCGCGACGCCAACTCGCTCGCAGGCCAGCGCAAACGCCCGGCAGAAGAGGTTGTCGGCGCCGGTTTCGATGCTGGCCAGCGCTTGCTGCCCGGCGGCGTCGCGCGTCAGCTCCACCCGGCACGCGCCTGCGCCCGTGGCGTCTCGTTCGCGTGGCTGGACGCTGACGGTGAAGGTGTTGCGCAGGTCGAGGGCCAGGGCAATGCAATCGAAGCCCGGCCCCAGGTTGGCGCAGGTGGCGGGCGCCGTGACGGTGGCCCCGCGCGCGACGAAGCGCATGACGGCGCGATGGTGATGGGGCATCAGGGCGCCTCCAGCGTGTGAAAAGCCACCCTGCGCGCCGGTGTGGCGACGTGGGTGGCCGGGTGTATGCCGCGCAGACTGGATGAACTGTCTACGGGGGAGCATAGCAGCCCCCGCATCTCGCTGTCAAACGCCATTCGGGCGCGGGATGAGGGGCTACCGTGTGGGGTTTCGCGCGCTACTCCTTTACGTCGGGGATGATCGTCAGCGCGATCAGCACGACAATGAAGATGGCGGCGTAGATGCCCGCCACGAGCAGCGTGTGCGCGCCCGTCACCGGCGTCAGCGGGACGAGAAAGCTGCCTATCGCCGAAAGTCGCGGGTCGGTCAGGACCACCGTTGGCATCTGGTTCAGGTTCAGGCCGAGGAAGTCGCCGCTCAGCAGCGACCAGAAATCCCAGCCCGTCAGGCGGTCGCCCAGGATCAGCAGCAGGATCGAGAAGTTGTCTACCGGGAACCAGGCGATGGCGATACTCAGCCCGGCCGCCAGCGAGCGGGTCAGCGTCGTGACCGCCGCCGCCATCAGGATCGAGACGCCCAGGCTCACCAGCACCGAGCCGACGTAGGCCCAGGTGTTCTGCCAGAAGGTCGCGTCCGCCAGCTTCAGCGCGTCGAGGTTGCCGACGCTGATACGCACCGAGATCAGCGTGATAGCTATCGAGAACAGCGTCAGCAGCGCTCCGCCGATCAGCGCGATCAGCGTGATGACGCTGAGCTTGGCGGCCAGCAGTTGCAGCCGCCCGACCCCGCGCGCCAGCACGATCCGAATCGTACCGCTGGAATACTCCATCCCGATCAGCCGCGCGGTGAGGACGATCATCATCATGCCCCAGAAAACGCGCAGCAGGAAGAGCGTGCTCTGCGTGAAGGTGTAGAGCGTGGCCTGCGGGTCTGCGCGCATGCGCTCTGGCACATGCCCGCCGGAGCCGAGGATCACGGTGAAGAGGATGTAGCCCACCACCATCAAGCCAATCATGATCCAGAAGGACCACTGGCGCGAGACTTTGATCCATTCGCCGCGCATCAGGCCGAGAAACGATGGGCGAGGCGCCCGCATGGCCACCGCCGGGGCGCCTGCCGCGCCAGTTATCGTCGCCATCTGTTCTATTCCTTTCATCTCCCGCCGCCCGCGTCATGCCGGGCGTGACGGGAGCAGAGTGTGTGTATCGTTAGCCGCGGCGCGTGTGGCTCGCGTCGCCCGCCTCGCCTGTCAGCCGGAGGAAGACCTGCTCCAGATCCTCGCTGTAGGGGGCGATGGTCTCCGGCGCGAAGCCCGCGTTCACCAGGAAGAGGTTCAACTCGCGTCCCCAGCCGCCGGGCGCCGTCGTGATGAGCGCGCCCTCGCCGTCGAGCCGCGCGCCCGCGCCCCACGGCTGCCGCTGGACCTGCGCCAGCGCCTCAGCCGCGCGCCCCGGCTCCAGCGTCACGCGGAAGGCGCCATGCGAGCTGACCAGCGATTCGATGTCGGAGACTTTGACCAGCTTGCCCAGATTCAGGATCGCCACGCGGTCGCAGATCTGGCGCACCTCGGTCAGCACATGGCTGGAGATGAAGATTGTCTTGCCCTGCGCCGCCAGCGCCCGCAGCAGGTCGCGCATCTCCACGATGCCTGCCGGGTCGAGGCCATTGGCTGGCTCGTCCAGGATCAGCAGCTCTGGGTCATGCAGCAGCGCGATAGCCACGCCCAGCCGCTGCTTCATGCCCAGCGAGTAGGTCTTCACGCGGTCGCCGTCGCGTCCGGCCAGCGCCACCAGCTCCAGAATCTCGTCGATTCGCTGCTCGGAGACGCCACCGAGTGTCTGGCCAACCGCGCGGAGGTTGTCGCGCCCGGAGAGGTAGCTGTAGAGCGCGGGCTGCTCCACCAGCGCGCCGACCCTGGGCAGCGTGCTGGCGGGATCGTCCGCCAGGTCGCGCCCCAGAATCTCGATTGACCCATCCGTCGGGCGCACCAGCCCCAGGATCATGCGGATGGTGGTCGTCTTGCCCGCGCCGTTGGGGCCGAGGAAGCCAAAGACCTCGCCGCGCCGCACTTCCAGATTGAGATGATCCACGACGAGCCGTTCGCCGTAGCGCTTGCACAGGCCACTCACCCGCAGCGCCACTGGCGCCGCCGTCTGCCGCGCTGTGGCGACCTTGGCCGTTGATTCCGTCACCATGCTATTCGCCTTTCTCCTCGCTCAGCGCCGGGCCGGACCATCCATCGCCACGCGGGACGCCGCTCACTCGCATCGCCTCCGCCGCGGGTCTCCGTCCACGTCTGCCCGACGCCGCATGCACAGATTACGGCCCGCATGTCATAGCGGTATCGCGCGCCTGTCGCAACTCTGTCGCAACCGCTCCGTAGTAGCCGCGAGACGGGTATACTGAGCGGCGAAGGTGTTTCGCGGAGAGGATACAAGCGGATGGCGAGCATACTCCTCGTCGATGATGCGCAGGAACTGGCGCTGGTGGTCGCGCGCGAGCTGGAGGCGGCGGGCTATGCCGTGACGCAGGCGGCGACCGGCCCCGCCGCGCTGGAAGCGCATGCCCGCGCGCATCCCGATCTGGTCATTCTCGACTGGATGCTGCCGGGGCTGGATGGCCTGGCAGTGCTGCGGCGGATGCGCGAGACGACCGCGACCCCCGTCCTGATGCTGACAGCGCGCAGCGAGGAGGCCGACCGCGTGCTGGGGCTGGAGGTCGGCGCCGACGACTATTTGACCAAGCCCTTCAGCATGCGCGAGTTGCTGGCGCGGGTGCGGGCGCTGCTGCGGCGAGTGGAGCTGATTCGCCAGACGGTCTCGGCGGACCGTGAGCCGGGCGAGGCGCCGCTGCGCTATGGCCCGCTGCTGCTGGACCCCGTGGCGCGGCGGATTACGCTGGATGGCGCGCCAGTCGAGGTTAGCGCCACCGAGTTCGCCCTCCTGCGTCTGCTCATGCGCAGTCCGGGACGGGCCTTCAGCCGCGCGTATCTGCTGGAGACGATCTGGGCCGAAGACTATATCGGCGGCGACCGCTCGGTGGATAACGCGATCCTGCGGTTGCGCAAGAAGATCGAGCCACTGGGCGAGGCGGTTGAGACGGTCTGGGGCGTGGGCTACCGGCTCCGCGCGGAGGGAGAGTGACGCATGCCAGACGAGGCCGCGCCCACGCGAACGATGACCACCCCGCGCCGCTTTCTGGCTGCGGCGGGCTGGCGACGCACGCTGACCGAAACGGCTGCGCTGGCGCTCATCTTCGCCATCATGCTGCCGCTCTATCCCGGACGCAATACACCAGCCAGCCTGTTGCTGGCCTTCGCGCTCCTCGTCGGTCCGGCGGGTTGCGCGCTGTGGCTGGCGCTGCGTCTGCGCGTCACGGACGCGCCGTGGTGGCGGGCGCTGCCGCGTGAGGCGCCAGTGGGGCTGCTGCTGGCGGTCGCGCCCTCGGCCACACTGCTCTTTGTGCTCATGCGCGACTACATGCCATTCAACACCGCGCGCCAGCCGGAATACCTCGTCGCGCTGGGCGTCATCACGTTCCTGTTCGCGCTCGCCTTCACCGTCTATCGCGTCGGCGTGCGGCTCTGGCTCTGGTGGGACGCCCAGCGGCGGCGCAGCCTGCGCTGGGCGCTGACCCACGCCCTGCTCACCGTCGCGGCCTCTGGCGCGGGCATCGTCGCGCTGGCGCTGCTGACGCTCCAGATCATCTTCTTCCGGCCCAATGCGGCGCTTTTCCAGTGGCTGACGGCGATTGTCTTCGTCAGCGTGCTGTTCATCATCGGCATTCTCATCGCCTTGCCACCCTCGGCGCTCTTCTCCTTCCTCTTCGCGCGTGGGGCCTCGCGGCGCATCCTCGATCTGGCCCGCGCGACCGAGCGACTGCGCTCCGGCGACCTTTCCGCCCGCGCGCCCGTGCAGGGCGAGGACGAGGTAGCCCGGCTCCAGGCGAATTTCAACGCGATGGCCGCCGACCTGGAGCGCGGCGTGGAGGACCTGCTGGCCGAGCGCGACCGCGTGGCGCGCCTGCTGGACCAGCGCCGCGAGCTGATCGCCAGCGTCTCGCACGAGTTGCGCACGCCGGTCGCGACCCTGCGCGGCTATCTGGAGTCGGCCTCGCTGCGCTGGAATGAGGACGCGACCCCCGATACCCTGCGCCACGATGTGGACGTGATGCTGCACGAGACGCAGCGCCTCCAGACATTGATCGACGACCTCTTCACCCTCGCACGGGCGCAGGTGGGGCGTCTCGACCTCCACTGCGAGGCGACGGATGTGGGCGCCCTGGCGCGGCGCGCGGTGGAGACGATGGCCCCGCTGGCCTGGCGCGGCGCGCGGGTCGAGGTGGTGGCGCGAGTCGCGCCGGAGCTACCTGCCGCGTGGATTGATCCCGCCCGCGCGGAGCAGGCGCTGCACAACCTCCTGCGCAACGCCATGCGTCACACGCCGCCCGGCGGCATCATCGCCGTCGTCGCCGAGCGCGTGGACGAGCGGCTGGCGCTGCGGGTGCGCGACACCGGCGAGGGCATCGCCGCCGAGGACCTGCCGCACATCTGGGAGCGCTTCTATCGCTCCGACCGCGCCCGCGCCAGCGACGCCAGCGGCTCCGGCCTGGGGCTGGCGCTGGTGAAGGAGGTCGTGGAGGCGATGGGCGGGGTGGTAGAGCTAGAGAGCGCGCCAGGCGCGGGCAGTGTCTTCACGCTACTCCTCCCGTTGGCCGCTGATGAGGAGGTCGCCACGCCGCCAGCGCCCGCCGCGCCATCGGTGGCCGCCGCGATGTGACGCGCGCCCCTCGCGCGGACGCCGCGCTTGCGCCATACTATGAGGGAAAGACGACGGGTGTGGTGGATGGCGCGCCGCTGTGGCCGCGCCCATGCCCGCGCGACGCAGTACCCCACTCAGGCGCGGAGTGACGCTTTGATGGCCATCTCTTCTTCCCGGCGGCGCGACGATGACGCCGGGACCGACCAGCGCGAGTCTGCTACCTATCCGCCCGCTGATGGCGCGCTGGACCTGAGCGCGCTGCATGCGGCGCTGCACCCTGCGCTGGGCGATCTGCCCCGCGAGCCACGCCAGGCGCGCAGCCGCGAGAAGCGCGCCACCCTCCTGCGCGCCGCCGAGGCGCTCTTCACCGAGCGCGGCTACGCAGGCGTCACCGCCGACGACATCGCCAGGGCCGCAGGCGTCAGCGTGGGCGCCTTCTACAACTACTTCCGCAACAAGAAGCAGATTCTGCTGGCGCTGGCGCTACTGCGGCTCTCCGTCATCTTCGCGCCGCTGCGCCTGGCCCATATGGACCTCGCCAACAGCGACCACCACGCCGCCATTCGCGCCACCGTCGCCGCCGTCGTGGCGGGTGAGCGAAACACGGGTCTACGCGCTGTCTGGCAGCAACTGATGTCGCTGGAGCCGGAGCTGGCCCCTTATCAGGCGACCGTGCGCCGCTACGCCCTCGGCCTGATCGAGGAGCGGCTGCGTGCGGCGCGCGAGAAGGGCGATACCTGGCCGGGCCTCGACATCGAGGGCGTCGCCATCGCGCTCTTTGCCCTGCTGGATGGCCTCAGCGCGCCACTGGATGACGATCTGCCAGAGGAGCGAGTGATCGAGAGCGTCGCGCTGGTGATCGAGCGGGCGCTCTTCCCACCCGCCGCGCTGGCCCCCGCTGGAGCGAAGGAGGGACGAGATGACTGAGCCTCCGCTCGCGCAGCCGAGCCGTTCCATAGATGATCCGCTGCGCCAGGTGACGAGCGGCGTGGTCCGCTGGCAGGGTGGCGCGCACGCCGAGACCACCGATGAGCTGGTCGCCGAGGAGCCGCTGGAGATTCGCGCGCTGCCCATCGACGTTACGCAGGCGCCGGAGACCATCGCCGTCATCATGCGCACGCCCGGCCACGATGATGAGCTGGCGGCGGGCTTCCTGCTGAGCGAGGGGCTGGTCACGCGCGGCGACGAGCTGCTCGGCTTCACGCCGGGCCTCGACGCCGATGGCCTGCCCTCGCCCAACCTGCTCGATGTGCGCGCGGCCGCTGGCGTAGACATCGCGCGGCGCATGCGTGAAGCGGGCTATTCGCGCCAGTTCGCCGTTAACTCAAGCTGCGGTGTCTGCGGCAAGAATACCGTCGAGGCCGCCTGCGCGCTGCTTCCGCCGATCCCGCTGGCGGGCTTCCATCTC
>DASVWQ010000151.1:0-7053 GCA_036393135.1 Ktedonobacterales bacterium | reverse complement strand
GCGCTGCCCCAGCGCGAGCGGCGTCACGCTATCCTTCTCACCCCAGATCACCAGCATGGGCCGGTCGAGCGCCGTCACATCTGAGGCGATGGAGTTCTGATAGAGCGGCGTCATGTTGCGCGCCTGCTGCATGATGACGTTCTTGCCTACGTCGCTGTTCCACTCGTCCAGATAGGCCGCCAGACGGTCGGCGCTCAGGCCATTCGCCGCGCCCGCCGGAATCGTCTGGCGCAACTCGGCCTGCTCCTCGCTGGCCTGCATGTGGTGGGCCATCTCCGGGTCCTGGTGCTTGGCCATCTCCGGGAAGGGCCAGTGGGGCGCGAAGGCGTACTCATAGGCGTAGGTGTTGATGAGCGCCAGCCGCGCCACGTCATCGCGATAGAGCCTGGTAGCCAGCGTCTGCGCCACGCCGCCGCCCAGGCCGAAGCCCACCAGCGTGATCTCGGTCAGCCCCAGCGTGCGGAAGGCGTAGCTCAGGCAGTCAGCGTGGCCCCAGATGCTCGTGTCGGCAGGCCAGGGCGTATCGGACTTGCCGTAGCCCAGCATATCGAAAGCGTAGACCGCGTGGCCCGTCGCCGCCAGCGCAGGCAGCGCCCGCTCCCAGACGAAGGCGCCGCCCGGCAGGTCGTGCAGCAGGACGATAGCGTTGCGTGGGCCGCGCTCGGTGTTCTGGGCGAGGTAGCTGAGAGTGTAGTGGATGCTGCGCACGCTGCCGCGCTGGGCCGCCCGCGAGGGCGGCGGAGGGGTTGGCGCGGCGCCTGACGTGGTGGGTTCGCTCATGTCGCTCATGGTGGTGGGCCTGTCTTCCTCTTCAACGCGACGCGCCCGAACCTCAGCGTCCGGGCGCGGATGCTCGCCTGGCGGCGCCGCCCGGTCTACGCGCGGCTGGCCAGCGACGGGACATTATAGAAGGCGGAGAAGCCAGCGTAGCGCGCCGACTCCCCCAGCTCCTCCTCGATGGCCATCAGTCGGTTATACTTGGCCACGCGCTCCGAACGCGCGGGCGCGCCAGTCTTGATCTGCCCGGCGTTGGTGGCGACGGCGACATCGGCGATGGTGGTGTCTTCGGTCTCGCCGGAGCGGTGCGAGATAACGGCGGTGTAGCGCGCCCGCTTCGCCATCTCCACGGCGGCCAGCGTCTCGGTCAGCGTGCCGATCTGGTTCAGCTTGACCAGAATCGAGTTCGCCACCCCCTCGCGGATGCCGCGCTCCAGCCGCTGCGTGTTCGTCACGAAGAGGTCGTCGCCGACGATCTGCACTCGCCCGCCGAGGCGCTTCGTCATCTCGGCCCAGCCGCTCCAGTCGTCCTCGGCAAGGCCATCCTCAATGCTGACGATGGGATAGGCGCCGAGCCACTCCTCGTAGAGCGACACCATCTCGCTGGAGGTGAGGACACGCCCCTCACGCTCCAGATGGTACTTGCCATCCTTGTAGAGTTCGGTAGCGGCGGGATCGAGGCCCAGAAAGATCTGCTCACCCGGCGTGTAGCCCGCCTTCTCGATTCCCGCGACGAGCAGGTCGAGCGCCTCGCGGTTCGAGCCGAGCGACGGCGCGAAGCCGCCCTCATCGCCGACGTTGGTGTTCAGCTTGCGGTCGTGCAGCACGGACTTCAGCGCGTGGTAGACCTCGGCGCACCAGCGGGTGGCCTCGGCGAAGGTCGGCGCGCCCACCGGCAGGATCATGAACTCCTGGAGGTCGGTGGAGTTCTCGGCGTGCTTGCCGCCATTCAGGACGTTCATCATCGGCACGGGTAGCGTCCACGCCGAAACGCCGCCGATGTAGCGGTAGAGCGGCAGGTCGAGCGCGTTGGCGGCGGCCCGCGCGACCGCCAGCGAGACGCCGAGCAGCGCGTTGGCGCCCAGGCGGCCCTTATTCTCCGTGTCATCCAGCGCGATCATCTGGTCGTCAAGGGTGGTCTGATCGAGCGCGTCCAGGCCGGTGAGGGCGTCCTGCAGGGCCTCGTTGACGTTGGCCACCGCCGTCAGCACGCCCTTGCCGCCGTAGCGCTGCGGGTCGTTGTCGCGCAGCTCGACAGCCTCGTGCGCGCCCGTGGAGGCGCCCGATGGCACGATGGCCACGCCGCGCCCGCCGCCCAGCAGGGACACCACCACCTCGACGGTGGGGTTGCCGCGTGAGTCCAGCACTTCGCGGGCATAAATATCTTCGATGATCGTCGCGTCGCCATTGGATGTCGCCACGATGCTCCTCCTGATGTCGGCTGAGAGTGGGTCGTCGCGCGCCCGCGCCGCGCATGGCGAGAATCGGCGCGCCTACGCCTGATAGCGTATCACAATCTCAGGGAGCCAGGCGGCGCCAGACGTGGGCGCAAAAAACGGCCACACCTCGGAGAGATGTGGCCGCATCGGCTTTCGCTCAGGGCGACCCAATCGCGTCGGCGCGTGCGCTCAGGGCTGGTCGCGCTTGAAAAAGCCGACGAATGCGACGATAAGCCCTGCCAGCGGGAAGATCGAGGCGAGCGCGTCCGGGAACCAGCGTATGGCGATGCTGTTATCGATGATAGGACGCATGATCAGATTCAAGATGCTGCCCTCGAACGCCAGCCCAAACACGATCAGCGCGATTCCCAGCAACATCAGCCTGAGCGAAGTGGACATCAGCGGTCTCTCCTAACAAGCGCGGCATGCGGTGATTCGAGGACTAGCCCCACTACCTGGCGGGCGGCCCAAGAGAACTATATATCGAGAGCGCTCCCCGGTCAACGACGCTCGTTGCCCCAAATGTGTAGCGAGTTGCGCCCTCTTGGCGGCAATGGTAAAATGGTGAGGTTAGAGAGTCCTGAAACGATGCGCTCCGCTGGCGCGTCTGGAATCAGTGGCCAGGCGTGGCGGCGATGGCGCCGCCCACCACGCGGCGCGCACAGAAATCGAGGTCGGCTCCGTGAGCGTCCTGTCACAGTACCGGAGTTATCTCCAGATTATCCAGATCATCGTCGCCATCGCCCTGACCATCGCTATCCTGATGCAGGCGCGCGGGGCGGGTCTGGGCAGCGTGTTCGGTGGGTCGGGCGCGGTCTTCAAGACCCGTCGCGGCATTGACAAGCTGCTCTTCAACACGACCATCGGGCTGGCGATCTTCTTCGGGCTACTCTCGCTCTTCGTCGCCGCGATCCCGTCGGCCAGCTAGGCCAGCGCCCGCGCGACACTCGCACCTGCTACAACCGCATCTCGTCAACAACGCGCTCGCCAGGCGCGCGATGGGCTAGGTCGCCATCGCCTGAGCATGTGATGCGTCGGCGCCCCTTCGCGGCGACGAGGCCGCCAGCTTTCGGGGCGATGTTCCTGTGGCCTGAGCCGAGCTATGACGCCCGACTTCTCCGAGAGGTCGGGCGTTTTGCATGAAGCCCGCCAGGCCCGCTGGCCCCAGAAGGCCGCGCCGAGTCAGCGTCACGCGCGTACCAAAGCATACGATAGATCGTCACCGCGCAAAGTAGCGCGCATTGATCGCGATGGATTCCCGCCACTCGGCGGGGACGACGGCCTCCTCGTAGATCGCGTCTACGGGGCAGACTGGCTCGCAGGCGCCGCAGTCGATGCAGGCGTCGGGATCAATGTAATATTGCTCGTCTTCTTCCTGGGCGTGGATGCAGTCTACCGGGCAGACATCCACACACGAGGCGTCTTTCACGCCGATACAGGGCTGACAGATGACGTAGGTCATGGGGCGATGTCCTCATCTCCGCGCATCTCGTGGCAGGTCTCGCGCCGCTGGCGCCGCGGATGTTTCGCGGGCGGGCGATAGGCATGATAGCCCCATGCGCGTGAACGCGTCAAAAATCGACACTACAGCGAGCGCCTGGCCAGCCGCGCAGACCGTGCGACGCCAGCGAGCCGCTGGGATAGGTGGCAGCCGAATCACTGGAAGCGCGGCGCCCGCCTGCGTGGGCGACGCCTGAGCGCAGTGGGGCGCTCGCCAGGCCGACCAGCCGCGCAAGCATACAACGCGGCGGCGGCGGTGGCGTGACCTCACGCGCGCGAGATGCGCCCTGATGGCGCGCGACATCCGCTGGCTTGCGGCGGACCAAGGAGTCAACAGACATGGCGATTCGCGAGGCGACACTCGCCGGGCTGAGCCGCGAACGGCTGCTCGCCCTGCACTATCAGATGTCGCTCATCCGGCAATTCGAGGAGAAGGCAGCGGAGGCCTACACCCTCGGCAAAATTGGCGGCTTCCTCCATCTCTACATCGGTCAGGAGGCCACCGGCGTCGGCGCTATCTCGGCGCTCAAGCCCACCGACTACGTGCTGAGCAGCTATCGCGAGCACGGCCACGCCATCGCCAAGGGCATCGAGCCGCGCGCCGTCATGGCGGAGCTGTATGGCAAGGTGACGGGTTGCAGCCGTGGCAAAGGCGGCTCGATGCACATGTACAGCGCCGAGCATCGCCTGATCGGCGGCCAGGCCATCGTTGGCGCGCAGCTCGTGATGGCCACTGGCGTCGGCTTCGGCCTCCAGTATCAGGGGCAGAAGGATGTCGCGCTGGCCCTCTTCGGCGATGGCGCGGTGGACGAGGGCGCCTTCCACGAGGCGCTCAACCTCACCAGCCTCTGGAAGCTGCCCGTCATCTACCTCTGCGAGAACAACGGCTACTCGATGGGCATGAACGTCAAGAAGGCGTGGTCGGTGGACTCGCTGGAGCCACGCGCCGCCGCCTATGGCATGCCCTACATCCGCGTGGATGGCATGGACACGCTGGCCGTGCGCGAGGCGGTGACGCAGGCGGCGGCGACGGCCCGCGCGGGCGATGGCCCGACGCTGATCGAGGCCGTCAGCTACCGCTTCCGTGGCCACTCGATGGCTGATCCGGCGCGCTATCGCAGCCGCGAAGAAGAGGCGCAGTGGAAGGCCAACCGCGATCCCATCCAGATCTTCGAGGCGAAGCTGAAAGAAGCTGGCCTGGCGAGCGATGACGACCTGCGCGCGAACGTCGAGAAGGCGGGCGCGGTGGTCGAGGACGCGGCCAAGTTCGCGGAGGAGAGCGACTTCCCGCCAACCGATGAGCTGTACGACAACGTGCAGCTCGATGGCGCGGGCGCGATTGCCTGGCGCGACAAGCCCAGCACCCCGCGCGACTAGCGAACGACGAGCGAACGACTAGCGCGCGACGGGCGAGGCGCGCCGACCGTCCAGAAGATATGCGGCGACGCATGCGGTCCGCGCCCGCCAAGATGCGACATCCACAGGGAAAAGAGATAAGAGAGCATGCGGGTCATTACCTATCGTGACGCGCTCCGCGAGGCCATCAGCGAAGAGATGCGGCGCGACGAGCGGGTCTATATCCTCGGCGAGGACATCGCCGGGTACGGCGGCACCTACTCCGTGACCAAGGGCCTCATTGACGAGTTCGGCGAGAAGCGCGTGCGCGACACGCCGCTGGCCGAGGAGGTCATCGCGGGGACGGCGATTGGCTCGGCGCTGGTGGGGCTGCGTCCGATCTGCGAGATCATGACGATGAATTTCAGTCTGCTCGCCAGCGACCAGATCATCAACTCCGCCGCCAAGTTCCACTACATGTTCGCCGGGCAGGCGCAGATCCCGATCGTTTTCCGCATGCCGGGCGGCGGCGGCGCGCAGCGCGGCGCCCAGCACTCGCAGTTCTTCGAGACGCTCTTCGCCCACATCCCCGGCCTGAAGGTCGTTATGCCCGCCACCCCTTACGACGCGAAGGGCATGCTCAAGTCGGCCATCCGTGACAACGATCCGGTGGTCTTTGTCGAGCACGAGCTGCTCTACAGCGTCAAAGGCGAGGTCCCCGACGAGGGCGTGGAGTACACCGTGCCGCTCAATCGCGGCGAGGTGAAGCGCGAGGGGCGCGATGTCACCATCGTCACCTTCTCGCGGATGGTCCACATCAGCCTGCAAGCCGCCGAGGAGCTGGCGAAGGAGGGCATTGAGGCGGAGGTCGTGGACCTGCGCAGCATCCGCCCGGTTGACCTGGACCTCATCACCGACTCGGTGAAGAAGACCAACCGCGTCGTCATCGCCGAGGAGGGCTGGAAGTACTTCGGCACCGGCCAGGGCATCGCGGCGTTGATCTATGAGCACGCTTTCGACTACCTCGACGCGCCGATTGGCCAGGTGACGGGCAAAGACGTGCCAATGCCCTACTCCAAGCCGCTGGAGCGGGCGGCGCTGCCCACGCGCGACGATGTGATCGCGGCGGTGAAGGCGATCACGCCAGCGCCTGCGGGCGCCCGCTAGCGCCGGAGGGGATGAAACGATGCATACCGTAGTGATGCCCCAGATGGGCGACACGATGGAAGAAGGCAAGATCATCACCTGGCGCAAGCATGAGGGTGACACGATTGCCAAGGGCGACGCGCTGGCCGAAATCGAGACCGAGAAGGTCAACATCGAGGCCGAAGCGTTCGTGGCGGGCGTGCTGCGCAAGATCATCGCGCCGGAGGGGGCTACGATTCCTGTCGGCCAGCCCATCGCGCTGATCGGCGAGGCCAACGAGCCGATTCCCGCCGAGTTCGGCGGCGCGCCCCAGGCCGGCCAGCAGTCCGCGAAGGCGGCGGCCCCGGCGGCGCCCGCTCCTGCGACTCCGACAGCGCCCACGCCCATTCCGGCTGCGGCGATGGCTCCGGTGGCTGTGGCAAATGGCCGCGTCGAGATCAGCCCGGCGGCCCCAGCGCAGAACGGCGGGCGCGTCTTCAGCAGCCCGCTGGCGCGGCACATCGCCGCGGAGCACAACCTCGACATCACCCAGGTGCGCGGGACTGGCCCCGGCGGGCGCATCATCCGCGACGACGTGCTGGCGGCGCTCCAGTCGGCGCCCCTGACGCCCGCGCCGACGCCGACTCCGCTGCCGACAGGGCCAGAGGTCGAGGCGGTCCCGCTAAGCCAGATGCGCAAGACCATCGCCCGCCGCCTCCAGCAGAGCATGCAGACAGCGCCGCACTTCTACGTGACGGTCAGCGTGGACGCCACGCGGCTGCTCCAGGCGCGCGAGCAGATCAACGAGTACGCCGCGACGCTGGTCGAGCCAGTCAAGGTGAGCGTCAACGACCTGATCGTGCGGGCGGTGGCGCTG
>DASVWQ010000150.1:0-8679 GCA_036393135.1 Ktedonobacterales bacterium | reverse complement strand
CTTGCGCCGTCAGCATATCTAGCAGTCGAGGGCGCGAAAGTATGCTAGAATCCACAGCGCCATATACTGCATGGAACAGCGGCGCCACAATCAGTCGGGAAAGGGGACATCCGCTATGTGTATTTTCGCCAGACAACTGTCCGCCGTTCTCGCTCAGCGCGGTAAAGAGCTTGGAAGCCTGTATGCCATCCATTGGGCAGACAATCGGAAGATCCACCCGAATCAGATACTCCGCTTGAAGCAGGTGGCAGACGGTGATTGCTCCATCTCGGTGGCGCTGAATCCAGATGAACTAAATGCCGTTATCCAGGCGTTCAAACTGGACAATGATGAAGTCCGACGACTCCATGCGGCGCTGGCCGCCGAATCCTTTTATCGCTTCTTCATTGATCGGGCCATTGATCAGGTTGGTGGAGACCAGATGCTTGAACTTGCCGAGCAGTTCTTCCACGTCATGCTCTCTGGAGATGCTCGCGAATTTGGGGACTGGAAGGAGGTCATATTTGAAGATATCCGCCCAATCTCAGACGAGGAGGCCGAACCGCTTCTTGATCGCGAAGCGCAAATCGCCCATGACATGGAATCTGCCATCGAACTTTATGAGGAGGCGCAACTCTGGCTCGTAACCGCGCGTAGCTCGAAGAGCGCCAGCCGACGAATCGCCTATACACAGCTTGCACTGGCCCTCCTTGGGGAAGCGCAAGAGCTCTTGCGGTATCCCACTGGCATTGTGGCGAACACTCCTGAATGCGCCGAGTGGTTGGACATGATCTCCACCGCCATTGCCACCGCTCAGGCTGGCATGAGCCAGTCGTCCTGAAGCCTCCTTTCTTTCCGCCCGCACTAGCGATCACACGGGCGCCAGAGTGTTGACCTCAGGACGCTCCAACGATGATCGGGGCCGCCCAATAGACCGGATGCGCGTACAATGCGCCACTTCCAGCCGACACAGGAGCTAGCTCCGCCAGCGGCATCTCAGTGGCGCGTATGTTCTCCTTTTGAGGCGCATTACCTGACCTCATGCCATCCTCAGCTACCGCATTCGGAGCTGATTCGCGCATTCCTTCGCGCTTCAGATCAGTGGGCGCCTCGAGCGATACATCTCCCCGCATGGCATCGCGTGTCACATCAACATCTGCCCAGCATGGCAGGCCTGACTCCCGCGCGAACTTGTCTATGATGGGGCGGGTCGCTGTTCTGAGCCAGCGCGTCGCCTCGCGAAGGGCAATCGCAGGTGACGTATCGGGATGACGCAGGCGCAGATGATGAAAGCGCGTCATGAGCAGGCTGGTCGCGTAATCCTTCACTGACCATAATGTCGAGACAACACACACAGCGCCCGACTGCAGCAAACCGGCGGCAAAGCTGCTCAACTCATCGGGAGCCAACTCCATGTCACCCAATCCAGTGACACATCCACTTGCGGTCACTCCATAGATCCCGGAAAGTACTTGTTGCCGCTGCAGCAGGTCAAGCGACAGCCGCTCAGGTCGTCCTTCAGCATCGAATCCACTCAGCGCCATGTAACTTTCCACTGGATCGTAGGCGCTCGCTCGCCCATGTCCGGCGCAGTGGAACCATGCCCCAGGATATGTTTCCCGGAAACGCTGCAATTCCGCCAGCACCCGCGACCGTGTTGCTTTTGGCCCCACCACAGCGATGCTGGCCGGGTATCCTGCGTCGCGCCCGATGTGCGCGATTGCCTCAGCCTCACGCCCCGCGTGCGGGAGCGTCGCGTTATTGGAGGTATGCCGCGGATTGCCAACAGCGAAGATGGGGCCTTGTGCCGAGAGCCTGGCTAACGCCAGACGCGCGTTCTTGCATGTGCGTGCGCTTGCCTGATAGGTCAATTCGCAGGTCTCCGCGAGAGGAGGGCCACCTTCACAGACAGGCGCAGCATGCAGCGGGAAGACGCCCAGGCGTCCACATGGCACGATCGCTATGCGCTGATCTGAGCCACCCAAACCATGGGCGACAAGTCCGTCGCGCAACGGTTGAACAATGTCATGCTGTAGAGCGGGCCAGAGAGCATCCAGTTCAGCCATCTGGTAATACCATGCAAGCTGACGTGTGAGTCGCCGCAACGCATCGCTATCACCGAACACCTCGCCCAGCGAGGGTGTTTCAGGTGGCCCGACGCTGATCGCCGAGGAGGATAGTGTTTCGCTGGTAACGGCTGGAAGCTGGCCATAGATGTCTCGAATGGCATTGTTCAGCGCGACACGTAATGTCCGCATAGAGGCGGGAAGTAGATCAGGGAGGTCACGCAAAGGCGTTCCGAGGAGATCCATTACGGTTGCTGGTTCAGTCTCCTGAAACAGGACACGCGACAGCGTCGCCATTCCCTGTCGCTGAAGCGCAAGCTGGAATCCCGCGCGAACCCGGTTTCCTTCATCTGGCGTGCGGAGCCAATCATCCACCACTCTCCATGTGAGACGGGGCAGCGGTATCTCGAATGGCGCTGGAATCGGCGTCTGCGTATCCTGGCGTGGAGGAACCACGAGCGCAAATCCGCCAAACTCAGTCGCCGCCAGATAGACCAGCGCCTGATCTGGCGCGGTGGCGCATGCGATCTCATCGTAAGGGGCCGCATCAGGCAGAAATCCTGGCGCGCAATGTGTCTGGATCGCCCGGCGAAGACCCAGTAGATGGTCGCGCGCGAATCGGCGCTGTGCGCGCGTTCCCGCTCTTGCCTCCGCAACTACCTGGCGCGCAGCCACATACTCGGCGCGATGCTCAGCGCAGACGCCCTCGACCAAGGCGCCCGCAATCTGCTGCGCCTCAAAGAGCGCTTGCGCCCGCCCTTCTTCGAGCGCTTCTATTGCGCTCCGCATATCGCCAAGGCGAAGAAGACACCATGCGTCACGGGCATACAGCTCTCGTGTGGCATGATGCGCGCCCTGTAATCGTACTCGCCCCTGCTCGTCGCTTTCGAGCCATCCCAGGTTCCGCTGGCACTCACGGGCGATACGATAGTGGGTGTGCGCGTCGCGGTATGCGGTTCGCAGGCCCTCGACATCGCCGCGCGCATCCGCCTCTTGCGCGATTCCCTCAAACGCGAGTGAAGCGAGATTGAGGTGAGCGTCGCGAAAAAGCATGGAATCCTTGTCAACGGCGTAGATGTCGAGCGCCTTGTTGAAGCAGGCAGCAGCGCGAGTGAGGTTATCCGCGCGCGTTCCCTCCAGGCGGCGAAGGTAGATCGCTCCAAGATTGCTCTGAGCGACAGCATGACGATCTGGAGAGGCTTTCACGGTATACACCGTGAGCGCTTCTTCGATACAAACGCGCGCACGCTCGAGGTTTGCGGCGCGATCGCCGACAATGCGACTCCACAATGCGACACCGAGATTCAGGAGCGCCATCGCACGGTCTCCGGCGGCTCCAGATTGCGTATAGACGGTGAGCGCCTCGTCAAAGCACGCAATCGCTTGTTCGATGTTGTTGCTACGATTGCCAAATCGGCTGCTCCAATAAGCGCCACCCAGGTTGTTCTGGGTAGTTGCGTAGTCGAGAGGCGTCGAAGACAGCGAATATATCTCCAGCGCGGCTCTGAAGCACCTTATGGCGGCCTCGATATTCTCGCGCGGATCGCCGCTTATTCGATCTTTGTACAGGATGCCCAGATCGACCTGGGTGTTGGCATGCTCCTTGGGCGCCAGAGCGCGTGTGCGCACTTTCAGCGCGGCCAGATAATGGTCGCGACCTTCCTCAAGGTTGTCGCGTTTGCTGCCTGCCACACGCCCATGGTAGGCCAGACCAAGATTGTGCTGTGTCGACGCCCACGCAACGGGGACGCGCGCTGGATCGAGCACACCTTCAACCTCGGTCAACTGCCGAATCGCCTCTTCAACGTTGTCGCGTGGGCGCCCGACAATGCGCTCGATATACGCCAGCGCAAGATGGTTCTTCGTGTTCGCATAGTCTATCAAGGAATAGTCATGTGCTGGGTCGACCGAAGCAAGCAGCTCCAATGAAGCGTAAAAGTACTCGATGGCGCGCTCAAGGTTGTCTCGACGCGATCCAGCGATCCGCCCCGCATAGGCCATCCCCAGATTGTACAGGACATGCGTTTGCCGGAAGGAAGCATCGAGACCTGTCCATGTGACGAGCGCGCGTCGAAGATAACGAATCGCGCGCTCGTGGTTGCCTCGCAAGGAGCCGGAGATTCGCTCCTGAAAGGCGCTGCCCAGATTGTTCAGGACCGTAGCATATTCAGCGAGAAGTTCCGCCCGTTTGAAGACGCGCAAAGCGGCGCGGAAATGGGCGATCGCCTGCTCCAGGTTGTCCGCGCGATCCCCGGCGATGCGCTGGCTGAAGGCGCGCCCGAGATTGTTACGCGTCAGCGCCCACTGGCGAGGATAGCGACGACGGGTATACACCTGGAGAGCCGCCATGTGGTCAGCTATAGCCGCTTCTACCGCCTCGGCGCGGTCGCCGCGTGAGTCATCCTTGTACGCGATTGCGCGTTTATTCCGCAGTTCAGCGATTGCTTCCTCCGGTAAATGCTCAACCTGCGCGCGCGCGAGCGCGTCTGTAAACAGCTCAATGCGCGCGTTTGCTGTTTCTTCAGGGGCCTGTACACTCAAATCGAGAAAACGCCCAGTGACCTCATCGAACCAGTCGGGTAAGTCGAGCGTGAATCCACCTTTGGCGTCTACATAGGTCTCACGGACCGCGACAATATGCCCCCCGCGTCGTCGCGCCTCACGCATGATTGCCAGACGCTCCTGAAGTCCATCCACATCTTCCGCTCGCTCTGCGCGAGATGCGATCTCCTCAACTAATGCTCGCTCCATCTCGAGGGTGAGCAGGATTTCACATCGCTGCTCCAGGAATCGTCGCCCGTAATACGAGCCGATCTGCGACAGCCATTCTCGCAGGGGCTGAGGGAGCGGCTTGTTCGCAGGATTGTGGCTGGGTGAAAGCGACGCGTCATCCATCGGCTGAATATCCTTCTCTGCGCCATCTACTTTCCTGGCCCATCCCGCGTGGAACTCAATCGGTGGGCCCGCGCGACCCCCAGGCCTGGGCGCCCTCAAAGCGTTGAGTCTAGCGCACGGCGCGTGGTAATGGCAGACTCGAAAATATCAAGGGGCGAAGTCTTCACACGCTGGTATTGAGCGCCACGGCAAGTGACGCCGACGCGAGCGACATGTCCCTTGGCCAGAAAAAGGAGGCGCCCGATGGACCCTGGCTAACCTGCTCCTACTTCACCCTCATCCCGCCCTGGTCGGACTCCCGCCGACACGCGCATGGCCGACGGGACGCGCATGAGGCCCCGCGCCGTAAACGGAGGAGACCGGGAAGGCCGCTTGTACCGGCCGTTCCCGGAGGTTCCCCACGAGCGCGATTCGCGAAACGGATGCGGCGAACCGCATCGTTCGTTCATCCTTTCCTGTTGGCAACCAACCGCAGAGGAAGAGGAGCACACTCATGCCTATTGTAGCAGGTCGAGCATCCGCCGTCCGGACATGGCGTTGGCTCGTCTCGCTGGTGACGACTGCGATTGTCGCAGTGTCCTTCGTATCGATAGTGGCTGCGCCCGTGCAGGTGAGCGCCGCCCCAGTGGCGCCTGTGGCATGGGCGCCACTGTCCGCCCCGAACACTGTTGTGTCTGGCTCGATCCAGCAGCCTCAGAGCCCCGACGCCTATTGCCCTGGCGGCCTCGGCCCATGCCCGTAGTAGGTCGGCTGGCGCACAGATAGTGTCGTATTGTTCGTGTCGTTGCCTGGCGAAGCGCTGTTGGCCTCGCCCGGTGACGACACGGCGCCCTGCCAGTCCAGTCATCCGCAGGCGCGCAGGGCAGAGTGAGATCGAACAGTTTTGACAGGACGGGCTTCATCATGTGCGATCCTCCGCCCACATGGCGTCACACACGAGCTATGATATAGCCGACGAAATGGTGGTGTGTGGCTCGATCAAAACGCATCGAATAGGCGCGATACACAGGGGTTGTACGATTCCATGGCTGAACAGTACCAATATCCACCACATCAACCATACCCACGATTGCGGTCCTCCCTCCACATTCCAGATGACGATGCATGGCGGCAGCGTCGAAACTACATTCCTGCGCTCGCGAATGCTCTCCGCTATGTCTACTTTCTGCTCCATTCCGCTGCTGAGCAGGAAGACGTATATTTTCAGGCATATGCGGCGCTTGTTCCGTTCCGGACGCGGATACTGTGCCACGAGCAACGCCTGCGTCTGGACTATGCTCTAGCCCTGGCCTACGCTGGTGAGCAGTCTCCGACTCAAGCGCTAGACGCTATCAGGCGCGCGCTTGAAGCAGCGGAAGAACTGCAGGATGAGAGTACGTTAGTGGAGCTGGCGTTTCTGGCTGGGGCGCTGGCGCATGGCGCGCAACAGCACGAGTTGGCCTTTGGCCATTACACCGATGCGCTGGATATGCTGCGTCACTTGAATCGCGATGGTGTGGCGGCTGATCCGATGCTTGAGATGGATCTCACGCTGCGACTGGGGTGGCGCGCGTGCGACATAGGGCGGTTTTCGCAGGGATTGCGCTATCTCGATGAGGCATATACCCTGCGCACGCAATGGCCGTCGACGAATCCATCACATGCCGCGTGGTTATCCTGGCTGGATGCGCAGTTGACCTATGTTGTTCGCGCCAACCCCGCGCGGGCGCTCGCTATGGCGCGCCCAGCGGCAAGGCTGCTGCTGGAGATCGATCAGCCACTCAATGCAGGACGCGCGCATACATTTATGGCGGAGTGCGCCATCGAGCTTGCCCGAACTTCTTCTGCCCAAGAGGATCCTCAGGCTGCGCTGAACATCGCGAGAGACGCCACGAAGCAGGCAGGTTTGCTGGCACGGAAAGCATCTGACGCGATCGGGGGTGAGATAGCGCGCCTCGCCGCGCTACAGATGGCGCGTGTTGAGCGGGCGCGGCGAGGTGATTCCGACAGCATCAATCAGATGGCAAGCCTGGAGCGCGCACTGCGCACGGCAGAGAAGTTGGATGACGTGGCGCTGATCGGGCGTGTGGAGACGGCGATGGGCGATGAGTTGGCGGCGCATGGCGACTGGAGTACGGCGCGTCTGATGTATGCGCAAGCGCGGTCGCGCCTGGAGGAACACAACCTGGGTGGCCTGGCATTCTGGCCTCGCCGCGCCATGCGTCAAATGGAGGAGCCATGATCCGCGGCGAGGCCTGGGCGCGCAACGTCGAGGACGCGCCCTCCCGGCCCGCGCGTCAGGCGGCCCAGGCGCGGCTGGACTGGTGGACACGGCGCGGCGCGCGAGCGGCGAAGCGGCTGCTGGCGTCAGGGCAGCAGGTCGTCCAGCGTCAACAGCAGCAGGTAGGGTGACGCGGCGGCGCGCACGGCGGGTGTGAAGCCCGACCGCGCGAACAGGACGAGCTGGCAGTCAGGCGCAACATTCGGCAAGAGCGCCACCCGCCGCTGAAGTGTCTGGAGCGTCTCCAGATCCACCGGACGATTCTGCCACTTCGCCTCCGCCGCCAGCGTCACCAGCCCCGCGTCATGCCCCACGATGTCCAGTTCCTCATCGCCACGCCACCAGACCCCCAGCGCGCCCACCGGATGCGCCCAGCGATTCGGCGCCAGGCGGATGAACTGGCGGCACAGGTCCTCGAAGCGCGACCCCATGTAGGTGGAAAGCTGCGGCGCGATCTTTGCCTGCCAGACATAACTCGTCTGGCCCTGCTCCAGGGTCGAGCGATTGGGCAAGACGAACTTGAACCAGAACGCGAGGTAATTGTCCGCGATGTAGTAGCGCGAGGTGCGTGTGCGTT
This sequence comes from Ktedonobacterales bacterium, assembly GCA_036393135.1. Taxonomy (GTDB): domain Bacteria; phylum Chloroflexota; class Ktedonobacteria; order Ktedonobacterales; family JADMIN01; genus JAKAIY01. Next base: position 902 of record DASVWQ010000150.1, on the reverse strand, counting down.
CGGGATTCGGCACGGTAAACGGCGAACGGCGCTTGATCAGCCCATACTCCACCAGGAAGGCCAGCGCGCCTGAGAGCGAGGTCACTGGTCGGTTCACACGCTGGGCAATGGTATTTGGCTCCGCGGCGCCATACGCTATCGCCTGGAGGATGCCATGCAAAATCGCTGGGCCGATGCCGCGCACCTCCTGCGCGAGCAGTGTCTCCGCCTCATGGTAGAGCATGGCGCTCTTGTCCAGGATGGACTCGCGCGTCGCGTCGGCGAGGGTAGCGCCACGCAATGACTGGAGATAGGATGGCACGCCACCGACGATGCCCCAGGCGGTGATACGATCCTCGCGCGACCACCGGGGAAAGAACAATGCGGCGTCGCGATAGGTGAATGGCTCCAGCCGAAGCTCGCTGGTGCGGCGCTGGTAGAGCGCGCCATCTATCCGGAAGTGCCGCTCGATGGCCTCTGTGAACGATGTACACAGAACTACAAACGCCCGCGAATCGGCGCGCCGCGCGCTGTCCCAGAGGCGCTGGATGATGCTCGGCAGCGCTGGATCAGCATCCGTGGCGTAAGAGAATTCATCAATGACAAGCGCAATCCGGCGACGCTCAGCCAGCCGCAGGACATAGGTGAGCGCCGCATCCCAATTGGAGAAGGGTTGCGCGCGGAGTACGGAATCGTCTTCGAGCGCGAGAACCTGCTCGGTGAACGCGCGCAGATGATCGGCGACTGGCTGGCGATCGGCGTAGAAATAGATCGCCGACTTATCGCTGATGAAGCGCACAAGCAACTCGGTCTTGCCCACCTGGCGCCGTCCATAGAGCGTGACCAGTTCAGGGCGCCCATCGTCCCACCAGCGCTGGAGTTGCGCCAGTTCGCGCTCGCGATCATGAAACGGCTGCGGCATA
>DASVWQ010000149.1:0-3533 GCA_036393135.1 Ktedonobacterales bacterium | reverse complement strand
ATTCATCCGTGTCGAGCTGATGCGGTGTTTGCCAGCTTCGGCGACGAGCGAGGGCAGCCAGGCGCTTTCGGGCATGGTCGCCAGGTTGATCGTCATGCCAGTGTCGCTCGGCTGGCGCTCATAGGCGGGGTCCACGATCAGATTGATGATCGTGCGGCGCAGCGGATTGCCGGCCTGCGCATCGATCTGCCGCAAGCGCTCGAACTCCGCCAGCTCCAGCGCCATCCGCCGCGACGCCGCCGTCCGCGGGCTGAGGACGCGCACGAACACATCACGCTCGTCAAGCTGTTGCAGGGCTTCTGGCTCCAGCCCATTCGTCACAGCCGCAGGCGTCGGCTCATACCAGACATCCACCGTCTTGGCGTCCAGCACGTTCAGGAATGGCTCGACCTGCGCGTCATCCTCCGCCGCATGGCTGATATAGAGCTTGCCGTTGCGCGCCATCGCCTCGCATCCTCTCCAGCGTCGTCTATTGGCTACCCAGCGTTCATCCCTATTTCGAGCCGAACTGGCGCATGTGGGCGCGCTCGCGCTCCAGCGCGCCATCGGGGAAGGGCTGGGCCCCGGAGCCAAGCGCCTGCGCGTCGAGCGTCATCTCCGCCGCCTCCTCAATCGCGATGATGAGAGAGGCGACAGCTAGCGGATTCGCGCCGAACGCGAGCAGGCCGTGGTTGGCCAGCAGCACAGCGGGCGTATCGGGATGCGCTACGAGCTGCGCCTGGATGTATTCGACCGCCTCTTTCGAGCCGCGCGGCGCCCAGGCGGCGACGGGGATGTCGCCCGTGACGCCGAAGCGCAGCAGCGCCTCATAGCGGCAGGGCAGCGGCTGGTGGGCCAGCGCGAAGGCGGTCACGCGCGGCGAGTGGGTGTGAATGACGCAGTTCACCGCTGGCCGCTCGCGATAGACCACCGTGTGCATCCCCACGATCTCGCGCGCCACTGACTCCAGCGCGCCCTCCACCGCCTCGCCATCGAATGTCACGCGGGCGAGGTCTTTGGCCGTCAGCCCGCGCATCACGCCGCTAGCGGTCAGCAGCATCTGCCCCTCCACGCCGGGGATACGCGCGCTGGCGTTGGCGTGGCCGCTGTGTGACATGACGCCGCTCACGAAGAGCAGTTGCATCGCCTCGATGATCTGGTCCGCCTCGCTCATGGGGAGCCTCCTTTGGTGGCGGAAAATAGCGGATTTGCCGCTCGGTGTCCGCATGATAGCACGCCGCAATAGCCGTTGCGAGGTCAGGCTGGCTCGTCGGGCGGGGGAGGGTCGAAGAGCGCTAGCTCCGCCGCGTCGGGCGGCTGGAAGAACGTCGCCCAGGTTTCCAGTTCCGCGCGGGTGATCGGCGCGGCCTGCCAGGCGCCCGTCGCCTCGCGCGCCCGCAGCCGCCGATGCAGTTCATCCAGCGGGGCGGAGAGATAGCGCAACTCCACGGCCACGCCCAGCGCGCGGGCGCCTGCGCGCTTCTCGTCGCGGTCGGAGCGCAGCCAGAAGCCCGACTCCAGGATGACGCTCTGCCCCTGCGCCAGCAACGCCTGCGCGAGCAGCCAGAACTGCTGTTCGAGGCGGTCGCGCGTCTCCTCGTCACGCAGGTCCACACCCAGCGCCGCCAGCCACTCGTCGGGGCAGAGGCGGATGGCGGGCAGGGCCTCGGCCAGCCGCCGTGCGAGGGTCGTCTTGCCAGCGCCCGGCAGCCCGCACATCAGGATCAGCCGCGCCGCCATGCCATCGCTCCTCCGTTTCAGGCGCCATCCCGTCAGCATTCTAGCATGGCCCGACACGGCGCCCGCAGCGTCGCATCGTGACAAAAGTCGCTGCGCTCCACCGCGCGCTCGCCTATGCTCTGAATGCGCGGCCCGCGCGAATGGGCCGCCCCACGACCACCCAGGAGGCGACACGCCCATGAGCGACGTGAACGATACGACCCAGCAGCCCGAAACCCTCGATGTCCGCGTCATTCCGCCACCCCAGCGCCACCCGCTCATCTTCCAGCGGTTCGCCGCGCTGCCCGTGGGCGGGGCCTTCGTCCTCGTCAACGACCACGACCCCAAACCGCTCTACTATCAGCTCAACTTCGAGCATAATGGCGAACTGGGCTGGGAGTATCTGGAGCAGGGGCCGCAGGTCTGGCGCGTGCGGGTCAGCCGGACGGCGGCGAGCGGCGCACGGCGCAACATCCCCCTGCGCCCGACCACCGGAGGCGAGGGCTAGCGCTAATGGCTCATCTGGATGACCGCGCCGTGGCCAGCCTCGCGCCGCGCGCCCGCCTCGACCTGAAGAAGGTGCGGCTGGCGGTCCACGGCTGGAAGCTCGGCAATCCGCTGACCTACAAGCCCGGCGCCAGCGACCTGCTCAGTGTGGCGCGGGCGCTGGCGGATTCCGGGCTACCCTCCGGCGCGCTCGTCCTGGATGACGTGAGCGGCAATGGCGCCACTCGGCTCGTCCTGATCCTGCGGGAGGACGAGCCGCCGCGCCTGCTGGCGATGGCCGCCGCCTGCGCCGTGGCCGATGTCGTCGAGGGCGCGCTGGGCGCCGCCTGCGCGGTTCGCTGGCCGTGGGATGTCGCGCTGCGGGCGCGCGGCGCGCCGTGGGTCTGCCGCGTGGGCGTCGAGGGCGACCTGACGGGGCGCTTTACGCTGCTGAGTCTGCGCCTGGCCTTCGGGCGCATTGGTTCGATGGAAGAGAGCGCCGCAGCGCCGCTCCTCACGCGCGCGGACTGGCGCGAGGTGTTGCTGGCCCGCGCGCTGCACACACTCGACGCGCGGCTGGGCGCGCTGGGCGGAGCCGAGCGCGAGAGCGAGTGGCGGCTGCTCCAGGAGGAGTGGCGCGAACGCTCGCTGGCGCCGTATCGTGCCCGTATCACGAACCACGATGGCGTCTGCCGTGAGGGCGTCGTGGAGCGCATCACGCCGGATGGCGCGTTGCTGCTGCGGCTGGCCGATGGCTCGCGCCACGCCTGCCCACCCGATGACGCCCGCGCGGTGGCGGGTCTGGGCTGGACGACGACCGGGCGCGGCGCCGCGCGCTGAGTCTGAAAAGGAGTGACCGAATGCCAGAGGATGTGGATCGCTATGCCGTGGCGCTGGATGTGCTCGCCGCCACGTCTGCCGCGCTGACCGCGCTGCTGGAGCCGCTACCCGCCGCGCTGTGGGACTTTTCGCCCGCGCCCGGCGAGTGGACGCCGAGCCAGACGCTGACCCATATGCTCAGCGTGGAGACGATCATTATCCCCGTGCGCGTCCGGGCGATGCTGGCGGAGGATGGCGCGCCGATGCCCCGCCCGGCGGCTGAGGCGCCTGCCGCGCCGCCCGCCGAGACGCTGCGAGCCTGGCGCGCGGCCCGCGCGGAGAATCTGGCCTTCCTGCGCGGCCTCACGTCGGAGCAGCTTGCCCGCGCCGGGCTGCATCGCCACTACGGCAGCATCACCGCGCGCGAACACATCATCGAGTGGGCCTACCACGACCTCGACCACCTGCGGGCGCTCCAGGCGACCATCGAAGCCTGCCTCTATCCAGAGATTGGCGGGTTCCGGGCGCTG
>DASVWQ010000148.1:0-3777 GCA_036393135.1 Ktedonobacterales bacterium | reverse complement strand
CCGCCGACCTCCGCGAGTGGGATGGTCTGGCGGGCGTTCCAGCGCCGGGCGATAAATCGCGTCTCACCGGCGCGCGAGCAGGCGCGGCGTTCCAGACCTCCCATGCGGAGGCTGGCTCTGGCGCTGGCTCAGGCTGGCGTGGTGATAGTCACTCATCGTGTGTTCTCGTCTCTGGCTGGATGATGCGTCGTTCTCTGCGCGCAGGATAGACGATGGGCGCGGCGCTGTCAATGGCTGGGGCGCGCCTACCCACCCAGCGTGACGACGGTGACGCCATCGCCGCCCTCGCGCTGGGGCGCCGACTCGAAGCCCTTCACCAGCGGGTGGCGGCGGAGCTGGTCGCGGATAGCCTGGCGCAGCGCGCCCGTCCCCTTGCCGTGGAGCAGACGCACGCTGGCGAGGCCGTGCATCGCAGCGTCGTTGAGATAGGAGTCCACCTCGTCCAGCGCGTCCTCCACCCGCCAGCCGCGCAGGTCAAGCTGTGACTCTGGGGCGGTGGCCTCGTCGCGCGGGGGCAGCGTCACGAGCTGCGGGTAGCTCCCGGCTTCGGCGCGGGCTTTGCGCTTGCTCAGCCGCTCCAGATTGGCCACCGCGACACGCATCCGCATCGCGCCCACCTGCACCTCGGCCTCGCCGCGCGCATTGGGCGCCGCGACCACCTCGCCCGTCTGCCCCAGCGAGCGCACCCGCACCTGATCACCAGCTTGCAGGTCGCCTGGCTCGGCGATGGCCTCATCATCGGCGCTCGCCGCCGGACGCGCCCGCGATGGCAGTGGGGCGTTGCGCGTCTCCACCTTGCGCGCCCGCTCGCGCAGTTGCTCCAGCCGCTCCTCGGTCATCGTCCGGCGCATCTGCGTGCGGATGCGCGCCAGCTCGGCCTGCGCGGCCTCCGACTCACGGCGGGCCTTCTCGCGGGCGGCGTTGATGATGCGCTCGCGCTCCTCCTCGGTCTCGCGCCGCATCCGCTCCAGCTCTTTGCGCTGGTATTCGGCCTCGGCGCGCTCCATGCTCAGGCGGTAGCGCTCGTCGGCCGCCACCTGCCGCTCCTCCGCCAGATTCGTCAGCAGGCTCTCCATCTCCACGCCCGCCTCGCCAAGGAACTCGCGCCCCTGTTCGATGATCCCGGCGGGTAGGCCCAGGCGTGCGGCGATGGCCAGCGCGTTGCTGCGCCCCGGCAAGCCGATGGTCAGATGATAGGTAGGCGAGAGCGTCTCCACGTCGAACTCGACCGAGGCGTTTTCGACTCCCGCGCGCTCATGGGCGAAGGCTTTCAGCTCGGAATAGTGGGTCGTGGCGACCGTCTCAACGCCGCGCTCCAGCAGATGCGTCAGAATCGCCCGCGCCAGCGCCGAGCCTTCGCTGGGATCGGTCCCCGCGCCTAGCTCATCCAGCAGGACGAGCGCGTCGGGGGTGGCCTCGCGCAGGATTTCGACGATCCGGCTCATGTGTGACGAGAAGGTGCTAAGACTCTGCTCGATGCTCTGCTCGTCGCCAATGTCGGCAAAGACATCATGGTAGACGGGGACCTCGGAATCATCCTCCGCCGGGATGTGCAGCCCGGCCAGCGCCATCAGCGCCAGCAGGCCGACCGTCTTCAGCGCGACCGTCTTGCCGCCGGTGTTTGGCCCGGTGATGACGATCATGCGCGTCGGGCCGCCCAGCGTGAAGTCCAGCGGCACCACTCGCCCCGTCAGCAGCGGATGGCGCGCCTGGCGCAGCAGCAGCCGACCCTCCGCGTTCAGCTTCGGCGCGCTGCCCCGCACGACGCTGGCGTAGCGGGCCTTGGCCAGGCAGAGGTCGATCTCGGCCAGCAACTCCACAGCCAGCGTCAGGTACGGCGCCTCACGTCCTACCAGATCGGATAGCTCCGCCAGGATGCGCTCCACCTCCTGCTGCTCCTCGATCTGGAGCTGGCGCAGGCGGTTGTTCATCTCCACCACTACCAGCGGCTCGACAAAGACGGTGGCGCCGCTGCCCGACTGGTCGTGGACGATTCCACGCACCTGGCCGCGCGCCTCGGCCCGTACTGGCAGCACGTAGCGGTCGGAGCGCATGGTGATGATCGGCTCCTGGAGCGCGGCGCGGAACTCGTTGACCAGCGTGCCGAGGCGCTCCTGCAAGCGCTGCTGAGCGGCGCGAATCTCGTTGCGGAGCTGGCGCAGGCGCGGCGAGGCGGAGTCCATCACCTCGCCCTCCTCGCTGATCGACTCCGCGATACGCCCCTCCAGTTGCGGGCGCTGCGGCAGGTCCACCGCCAGCCCGCGCAGCAGCGGGAAGCTCTCGTCCTCCATCCGCGTGATGAGGCGGTTGACATGCGAGGAGGAGCGAGCGGTGGCAAGGATGTCGAGCAGCTCGGCGGGGGCAAGCGTCTTGCCGCGCTCGGCGGCCTTCACCTGCGGGCGCACATCACGCGCGCCGCGTATCCCGGCGTCGGGGCGCAGGTCGAGCAGGCGTCGCGCCTCGGCGGTGTAGGCCTGGCGGCGCTGGGCGTCGGCGTAGTCGCCGGTTGGCTCCAGCGCCAGCGCCAGCTCGCGGCTGGCGGAGAAAGCGGTCTCCTGCGCCAGCCGCGCGATGATTTTGGGATATTCGAGGGTGTTCAGACTCTTGGCGTGCATACGTCTTCTATCGTCTTCTATCATCTCGCCAGATGGTCGCGCGGTCGCCATGTCGTCTGGCGCCGTGCGTGGATGCTCTGGCTTCAATCAGGTGTTCGTCGCGGTGTAGGCGGTGATCACATAGGCCACCCAGAATGGGCCAGCCACGCGCTCCATCGTCGGCGCGAAGCCAGCGGCGCGCATGCGGTCGAGCAGCGGCGCGACGATGGCAGGCTGGGCGTCGGGCTGGGCGCTGGTCTGCGCGTCCACCTCGGCGCGGCCATAGACCAGACGCTGCACGGCGATCAGCGGGCGCAGCAGCGGGCGCGTCGGCAGCAGCGCGGCTCCCAGCACGACGATGAGTTTGCCGCCGGGACGCAGCACACGCTCGATCTCGCGCAGCGCGGCGGGGTCGGCGATGTATTCGGTCGGGAAGGTGCTGACGACGCAATCGAATGAGGCCGCGTCAAAGGGCAGCGCCTGAACGCTGGCCTGCTGAACGATTCGCGTATCAGCCGCCAGCCCTCGGCGACGTAGTTCGCGCCGCGCCGCCGCCACCATCTGTGGCGAGCGGTCCACCGCCTGGCACTGGAAGCCGCTCGCCACCATGTCCGCCAGCAGCGAGCCGATGCCGCAGCCAACCTCCAGCACATCGCTGCCGCGCAGGCGGGTCAGCGCGAGCCGCTGCCAGACGCGCCACTGTCCGGCGAAGGGCAGGGTGCTGGCCAGCCAGTAGAGCGTCCGGTTGCGATAGAGCAACTCGAAGAGCCAGCGCGCCAGCCGCGCGCGGTTGATCTCGCGCTGGCTCGCGGCGGTCTCCGCGTCTATGGACATTGGCGCGCTCCCTTCCCTCGGACTCGCTGGCGGCGGACAACACGATAGCCCTGGGAGCGCGGCATGCGCCACGGTCCCAGGGCCACCATCCAGCGGACATTCAATCAGCTAGCGCGCCGGAGCCACAGCTTCCGTGGGCGACAGGATCTCATCCACCATGCCATAGGTGAGAGCTTCCTTGGCGCTCATGTAGTAGTTGCGGTCGGAATCGCGCTTGATGACATCGAGGGTCTGGCCGGTGTGATGCGCGAGAATCTGATAGAGGTCGTCGCGCAGGCGAAGGATCTCGCGCGCGGTGATCTCGATGTCAGCGGCCTGGCCCTCGGCGCCACCGAGCGGCTGGTGAATC
>DASVWQ010000147.1:0-14766 GCA_036393135.1 Ktedonobacterales bacterium | reverse complement strand
TGACCCGGAGATGGCGGCGCTGGTGCGGCGGGCGGCGGTGGCGACGGTTGGCGAGGAGCGCGTCCCCGGCGGCGACCAGCGCCAGGCGGCGAGCGACGACATGGCCTATTTCCTGGAGGCGGCGCCGGGCTGCTATTTCTTCGTCGGGGCCAGCGACGCCGCGCGCGGCATCACCGCGCCGCACCACAGCCCGCGCTTCGACATCGCCGAGGAGTCGCTGGCGATTGGCCTGGAGACGCTGGCCCGCGCCACGCTGGAGTATCTCGCGCCGACCCTCACCCCCTAGCCCCCTCTCCCAGAGGGCGAGGGGGAACCGGAATCTGGCGAGGCGCTCCCGCGTGGCCACGCTCCGACCACCCCTCTCCCTCTGGGAGAGGGGCCGGGGGTGAGGGCCGCGCTACCCCCGCCGAGTCAGCTGTATCTGCTTCGCCAGCCCGTAGGCGGTCGGCAGATCCTGGTCGCTCTCGACCATGACGCGGCCAATCACACCCACCGAATTGTTCGGCGCGGCGATCTGAGCCATGCCCGGCGGCGTGGTTCCTTTCCAGCCCGGCCCGCTAATCAGGAACTCGCCCGCCGCGGTCCCCGTCGTGCGGGCGCCGACGTAGGCGAAATCAGCGCCGTCCGACGGATCAGTGAACTGCACGCTGTAATAGCGGCCCGCCATGTCTGGCACGCGCAAGACGAGCGGCCCCTGGGAGAGGTCGAGCCAGCCGCCGACGTAGAGCACATCATCGGTTCCTGTCGCTAGCAGGCTGCCAGTTGAGGCGGCGGGCGACGCGCGCGTGGGTGTCGCGTACAGCGTATTGATGGGGATGGGGCCGCCGCCAAGCCCATGCTGAACAATCGCGCGCTTGAAGGCGCTGTACGTGATCGTCGGCCAGAAATACAGGAACACGACCGCGCCGACTCCCCAGACGATGAGGATCACGACGACGTAGGACACCAGCCCGTTCCCACCCGCGGAGAACTGACGGTAGGCGGCCCAGGCCAGGATGGCCAGGATGACGACCGTAATCGGATAGGCGTATCTCAGAATCAAGCGGTTCACATCAGCCATATCACGCCACTCGCTTCACTGGCGGCGCCTGGTACGCGCCGTCGAGGATCGCGCGACCAGGCAGATACGCGCGCAGCATCAGCTTGAAGTTACCGCCCGGCGCCGGCAGCCAGTTGGACTCATGCCCGGCGGGAGCGGCGCGCTGAAGATAGATGTCGATGGATCCATCGGCGTTTGGCGCGAGACCGGAGCGACTGCCGAGGCTGTAGCGATTGATGGGGTTAGGCGCCATGTACCCGACAACATCGGTCATGGTCAGCGACCAGAAGGCGTCGTTCGGCGGGAGTTGTCCAGCCGGGAAATGCAGGACGTAGGCGCGCTGGCCGTTCAGTCGCTGCCCCGCGCCGTCGCGGGTCGTTGTCCAGTAGGCCGCCTCTTCCACCACATTGACGGCGGGCAGGATTCTGGCGCAGGCGGCCCGCAGCAGCATGCCATTGCCGGGCTGGCCAGCTTTCATGGTGATGCTCCAGCCGTTGACGGTCGTGGTCACGGATCGCATCACCGCGTACATGATGACCTGCGCAGTGAGAAACGCCAGCACGGCGCCGATGATGACGCCCTGCACGACGTGTGTGACGGTGAGCGTGGCGAAGAACTGTGTCATACCTTGGCCCTCGGCATGATCCGAACACGCGACGGCGCCGCTTGAGGCGCGTTACGCGCTCGGACACGCTGTTCAACCGACGTGACGTCTTCAACAATCAGATGAACCGGCGGAGTAGGCTTGGGATCACGCATGGGGCGCCCACCCGCTCATAGTCTAGTGTGCGCCGCGCCATCCTGTCAAAGGCCGCGATCCCTCGCCCGCTGGCTCCCCTCACCCCCTGGCCCCCTCTCCCAGAGGGCGAGGGGGAAATGGAATTCCCTCGCCCTCCGGGAGGGGGCCCCCGCGAGCGAGCGGGGCTGGGGGCTTGGGGTTCCCACAGGGATCGTAGACGCGGGTTTATCCGCCCCTTTGCTCACCACCCCGCGCGCCTCGCTCTTGCTCCCCTCTCTCGCCGCGCGGCGGGAGAGGGCCTGGGGGTGGGGGCCGCAGCCAGAGCCAGAGCGCCAGCAGCGCGACCGTCAGCGCCGCGACATACGGCGGCAACGCGGCCAGCCCCAGCCGCTGCGCCAGATTCGCCGCCACCCAGGGGAAGAGCGCGGCGCCCGCGCTGCCCATGCTCGCCGCGAACCCGATGGCGCTCTGGCGCAGGCGCGCCTCCGTCTCCGCGCCGATCAGCGCGATCACACTGGGGAAGAGCGGGCCGAGGCAGAAGCCCACCAGCCACAGCCCCGCCGCCGCCAGCGCCGCGCCGCCACCCGCCCACGCCAGCGCAGCCAGCCCCGCCAGCGCGCCCGCCAGCAGCCAGGGTACGATCCGGCGCGGCCCGACGCGCTCCACCAGCCGCGCCAGCGCGAAGCGCCCCAGCGTCAATCCCAGCCAGTAGCCGCTCACCATCCACCCGGCGGCCAGATGGGGGACGCCGCGCCCCAGCGTCAGCAGCGAATAGCTCCACGCGCCCAGGCTCACCTCGACCCCGACATAGAGCAGCAGGAACGCCGCGCAGAGCCAGAGCAGTGGCGCCCGCAACGCCGCCCGCAGCAGCCCGCCGCCCGCGCCGCCATCCATGCGGCCATCCGCCGCGCGCCCGACGCCGGTGGGCCGCCCAGCGCCGCCCCGCTCGAAGCGCAGCAGGAAGCCCAGCAGCGCCGCCACGCCGCCCAGCGCCAGCGCGTAGTAGGTCGCGTTCCAGCCGAGGACGCTGGCCAGCAGCGCCGAGGCCAGCAGCGGCCCCAGCAGCGCGCCGACGCCATAGAAAGCGTGCAGGTAGTTGAGGCGACTCGCGCCGCGTGGTAGCTCCGCGACCCAGGCGTTCAGTCCCGCGTCGATGATCGCCATGCCGAAGCCAGCGGCGAAGACGGCGGGCAGTAGCGCGGCGAAGGGCGGCAGCGTGGCGAAGAGCAGCGCGCCCGCCGTCCAGACGCCCGTGCCGGTCGCCAGCAGCGCTCGCCGTCCCAGCCGCTCCAGCAGCGCGCCGATATTGAAGGCGGCGACCAGATAGCCCAGCGCGGAGGCTGGAAAGAGCAGCCCCACCGTCGCCGTGGTGATGTGGTAGTGGGCGATCACGCTCGGCAGCAGCACGCCCACCGCGCCATCATTCAGCCCGATGAGGATGAAGGCGCCGAACGCGAGCGGCAGATGTCCTCGCGCCGTGTTCGCCGCCTCGCCCGCTGAGATTCCCGCCGCCAACGCTTGCTCCCTCCGCCGCGCGCCCAGGCCTCCGCGCGCGACACGCAGCGGGCGCCGCCGTCCATCGCTCAGACGCTGGCGCCCGCTGACCTGCGGACATCATACGATGCGGCGCGAGTCTGCTGTGACATTCGCGCCACGCTTTGTGATGTGGCGTTGACGCGCATATGCTATCCTCTCAACCGTTTCGCGCGGGCGTCCCGTCCATCCCCTCTGCCCGGGCGCGGCGGCGCGACACGTCCACAAGGAGCGATGCGCTACGTAAGTTGCGCTGCGTGAAAGGAGCGCGCGTGATGCGACAGTATCCTCATCGGAGACGCCTGCTGGGCGCCGTGACCATCATCCTCAGCCTGACGCTGCTGGCGGCGGTCGGCGCGCTGCTGGGGGCGCCACGAGCCCACGCTGGCGGCGGCGGCGTCCCGTCCAAGTTTGTCTTGAAGGAGCAGGGCCAGTCGGTATTGGTGGCCTATGACACGCTAGCCGCGGATGGTTGTACGGCAGCCGAAGTGTCGATCAACGGGGCCAGCGATATAACGCGCATGCTGCCAGGGCCAACCGAAACGTTCGGGCCGGGCGCGTTCGTCGTCGTCACCCAGTGGGACCAATGTGACCCAAACCAGCCTTCCTACTTCTATGCCGGCGTGGGCTTTGACGTGAGCATGTCTGTCGCGAAATCGCTCAGCAGCGCCACGCTCACCGCCGACATCCCTGTCTACCTGAATGGCGATGAGACGCAGCCGCCCGCGTTCGATGTGACGATGACGAACCTCGCGCTCACTGCGACCGCCCCGGCGGTCCACACTGTCTCGAACTATCAGTCGCACAACCCGGTCTCGAACTACGTCGCGCACATCAATGCGCTCTATGCTCCCGCTAGCGCCGCTGGCATCGTCACGCTTGGCCCGCTCGGCTCCGCAAGTGGCGCCGACCTCGTGCATGGCGAGATCGACAGCCTCAAGGCAGGGACGACGACCGTTACCCACTCCTGACTTTAGCCCTCGCCACAAAACACCCCCTCTCCCATAGGGAGAGGGGGCTGGGGGGGTGAGGGGGATGAGGTCGCTCAGTCGCTGAGGCCCTGGGCGACCGCCGCGCTGCGCAGCTTGGCCAGCGCCACCATTTCGAGCTGGCGCACGCGCTCGCGCGAGATGCTCAGCTCCTTGCCAACCTCCAGCAGCGTGCGGCTGCGTCCGTCACCGATGCCATAGCGCAGGATCACCACCGAGCGCTCGCGCGGCGTGAGCTGGGCCAGCGCTCGGTGTAACTCCTCGCCCAGCAGGTGCTGCGAGGCGATGTCGGCGGGGGCCTGCACGGTCAGATCCTCCAGCGTATCGGAGAGCGCCAGGCGGTTATCGGTATCGGAGGGGGTGTCGAGCGAGACGGGTTGCTCGGTGATGTGCAGCAGGTCATCCACTTCGGCCAGGTCCATGCCAGAGGCCGTGGCGATCTGCTCTGGCAGCGGATCGGCGCCGTTCTCCTGCGAGAGCTGCGAGGCCACCCGCCGCACTTTGCGCAGGCGTGTCGAGACGTGCTCTGGCAGGTGGATCAGCCGCGATTGCTCGCCCGCCGCCCGGCTGATGGCCTGGCGAATCCACCAGGTCGCGTAGGTGCCGAAGTGGGTGCCGCGCCGCCAGTCGAACTTCTCGGCGGCGCGCATCAGGCCGAGGTTGCCTTCCTGAATCAGGTCGATCAGCGGCACGCCGGAGTTGGTGTAGCGCCGCGCGATGGAGATGACCAGGCGCAGATTGGCTTCGGTCAGACGCCGCCGCGCGCGGTTGTCGCCCGCCTGGGCGCGTTTCGCCAGGATCACCTCTTCGTCATGTGAGAGCAGCGAGAGGCCGCGAATATCGTGCAGATAGCTCTGGAAAGCGTCCTCGCTGCCGTCGGCGCCGCCCGCGAAGCCAGCGCCCTTGCCAAACAGGGCGTCCTCTTCCTCAGCGGACAACGCCTCCAGCTCGGCGTCTGTCGGCTCTCGCTCGTCGCTCGCGCCCTCCACGCCTTCCGCCGTGCGCACTTCGGTTAGCAGCGTGATGGTGAAGGTATCAGCGGCCTCCAGCGCGGGAGCCGAATGCTCATCGCGCGCGGGGACCCGCCCGGCAGGCGCCTCGAGTAGCGGTCGCGTGGCAGCCATAGCGCGTAATCCTCTCCATTGGGCCTCACCGTGGACCCAACCCGGCGTTGGTTACGAAGCGTAGCGCAGCGCCCTGAACCTGAGACGTAAGATGCACATTATTTGTTCAGTGTTCGCCTCAGTGTATCCGCCGAAGGGAGGCGAGACATCAGGTAAACACCTGACATTTGCGGCGTAAAAAGTCCTACTTCCATTTCGGAAGTCATACCCGCCAGAACGGACGGGTGGATGTCTTCACACCACGCCTCAAGTGGTCGTGAGTGGCCCGCTTTCCCCACTTCGGCTCTCCGCTTTGGGGGGAGATGTGGCACGCCCACATCGTACAGACTCGCTCACTGATGTATACGTTTCACGTTACGATTCGGATGTATATGAGACGTCGCAGCGCATACGATTTGTACACACTTGCACGGACCCTCACCCCCTGGCCCCCTCTCCCAGAGGGCGAGGGGGGACCGGAACTGCCCGCGCACTGTTACTGATGTATTCAGGCTTGGGGCTTGACGGGGCGCTTGGGCGAGAGGGAACCGGAACTGCCGGCGCACTGTTACCGCAGCGCCACCGCTCTTGATGCCTCACACCTGCTCGCTCCCCTCGCCCTCTGGGAGAGGGGGCCAGGGGGTGAGGGCCTGACGGTGAATTACCGCCGTTGGGCGCCCGCGCGAGAATAGGTGAGGGACAGAGAGAGGCGCGACGAGGCCGCCCAAACGCCCATCCCATGCGACATCACGCGCATCCGGGCCGCCCGCGCCGCTCCCACTGGAAGGTCACTCGCCCCACGTCATGGGGAATCATGCCAGGAGGACGCCTCGATGAACCAGACATCCCACTACACCACCTTCCGCCAGACCCATCGCGCCGCCACCACCCTGCTGCCAGTGCTGACTGCCACGCTGACCGTCGCTGGCGCGCTGATCGCCGCGCTGGAGGCTCGCGCCTCGCGCGCCGCGCCTACCGCCGCCGAGGCCGAGGAGCTGACCAGCCGCGATGCGCTCACTGCGACGCCCGCCACCCGGCGCGGCTCGCGTGGCGGCGCCCGTGGCGGCGCCGGCCGCGTGACAGCGCGGGCGTACATCGCCACGCTGGCTGGGCGGGCGCTGCTGGTCGCGCTGGGCGTCGCGCTGGTCTGCGCGCTGATCTACACCTTCAGCGTCAGCGGGCGCACTGGCCAGGCGATCCTGTTGACGGCGCTGGTTCTGCTGACCCTCTACCTCACCGAAAAAGTCGCCCGCCGCGCCTGATCCCACCCCTTCGCCCCTGTGGGAAAGTTGTCGTCACCATGCGAGCGCGAGCGCGCCGCGCGCGTAGTCCTTCTCAGTGAGCTGAACAGTGGGGCCGACGGGAACTGTCCCTCCCTCGGCCCTCCCTCGGCGCGGATTCAGGCGCCCACGCGCCGCAGCCTGTCCTAATGGCCAGCCAGCCGAAGGTCGCGGTCACATGGCAGCCTGTGTGGGGTATAGTAGAGGTACGGGCGCAGCTCCAGCCGGGAGCGGCGTCGCCGACCAGCGATACTCCCAGCGTCACAGAGTCGTGCGCGAGGTCCAGATCCCGTAGCGAGTGCGCAACGCGGCGCACTAAAGCTGGAAGGCCAGGTGTCAGGAGTGTCAGAGGTTTCTCACCAGTATCTGTGTATCTACGGCCATTTCTATCAGCCACCGCGTGAAGACCCCTTCAGTGGGCGTATCCCACCCGAGCCGGGCGCGGCCCCCTATAACAACTTCAACGAGAAGATCGCCGCTGAGTGCTATCTTCCTAACGCCACGCTGGGCAACTTCGCACGCATCAGCTTCGATCTCGGCCCCACGCTGGCGGGCTGGCTGGAGAAACGGCAGCCCGAGACGCTAGAGCGCATCGTCGCCTCCGACCAGGACAGCGCGCGGCATGGCGGCGGCGCGGCGCTGGCCCAGGCCTACAACCATACCATCCTGCCGCTGGCGACCCCGCGCGACCGCCTGACCCAGATTCGCTGGGGCCAGACTGACTTCGTTCACCGTTTCGGGCGCGTGGCGGAGGGTATGTGGCTGCCGGAGACCGCCGCCGACCTGGCGACGCTGGCCGCCCTGCGCGCGTGCGGTGTCACCTACACCGTGCTGGCGCCCTGGCAGGCCGAGGGGCCGATTGATCCCACCGAGCCGTATCTCGTGCGCCTGCCCGATGGCCAGACGATGACCGTCTTCTTCTACAATGCGCCGCTGAGCGCGGGCGTCTCGTTCCAGCCGGAAGTGACGAGCAACGCCGACTACTTCGCCAGCAGCTATCTCACCGCCCATGTCAACACTGAAAAGCGGGCGCGGGGCGAGGACCAGATCACCATCATCGCCAGCGACGGCGAACTGTATGGCCACCACAAAGAGTGGCGCGACCACTTCCTGCGCCGCCTGACGGAGACCTCTGCCGCCGCCGCTGGCTTCCAGGTCGTCACGCTGGACGAATACCTGCGGGCGCATCCGGCGACCCGCGAGGTGAAGCTGCGCGAGCCTGGCTCCTGGAGCTGCGGGCATGGCGTGGCGCGCTGGAGCGACGGCTGCGACTGCACCGAGGGTGATTCTGGCTGGAAGGCGCCGCTGCGGGGCGCGTTCGATGGCCTGCGCGCCGGACTGGACACCGCCTTTGAGCGCGAGGCGGCGCGCCATCTGAATGATCCGTGGGCGGCGCGCGATGATTACCTGGCGCTGCGCGAGGGCTGGCTCCCGGCGGACGCCTTCTGGGAGCGCCACGGCAAGCGTGGACGGCGACCGCTGCGGCGCGCCCACGAGGCCCGCGCCCGCGATCTGCTGGAGGCGCAATATCTCGGTCAGTGGATGTATACCAGTTGCGGCTTCTTCTTCGAGGATCTCGACCGCATCGAGCCGCGCAACGACATCGCCTTCGCCCGCCGCGCCATCAGTCTGATCTGGCAGACAGCCCATGTAGACCTGCAAACGGACTTCCTGCGCGATATCGCCCAGGCCCACAGTGGCCGCGCCCGTCTGACCGGGGCCGATATCTACCACAACCTCGCGCCTGTGCCCGCTCACGCGCTGCCGCCGCTCCAGCCAGCCAGCGCCCCCACGCCTGGCAAGTCCTCACGCGAGCCAGCGGCATAGCGCGCAAACGCGCGCCCGCCGCCAGCCTCACGAGGAGCGTGGCGCGGGCGCGCGATAGCCGGGCGGTGGACTATGGCGTCGTGGTCGGCTGGCGCTGGTCCTGCGGGCCACGCTTGCCGAGGAATCCGTGGCGGTTCGGGCCGTCCACCGCGTCCACGAAGGCGTCGGCCACGTTCAGGCCGCCCGTGGCGACGCTCGCGACGGCGTCATCCACATGCTCCACCGCGTAGACCAGCCCACGGAAGACCTCCGAGACGGCGACCGTGAAGGCGAAGAGATACGCCAGCAGCAGCGCGACGAAGACCGCCATCGCGTGGACGAAGAAGGTCATCGGCGCGAAGCTGATGACCGGCGGCCAGGTCAGCGTGATGCCTGCCGGATCGCCAGCGGCGCGGTTGAAGATAGCCGCCAGAATCTCGACCCCGACGAATCCGATCACGAGTCCGAGCAACGCCATGCGCACCATACGCCCAAGCGCGCGGCCAAACGCCTCCCACAGACGCGGGAGGAATGCTTGTGTCATATCGAAGGCTCCTTGTGAGAGGGCGGCGGACTCCGCGTTTCCCGCCGCGCGCCGCCCGCTAGGTATGAGTCGCGCCAGTGGGCGCTACTATGAGCTATCGCAAGAAGTCTGCCCAACATGCTCACAGGCGTGCCACGGAGAGCAATCCGGCGGAAAACCCAGCAAAAAGGAGCAGGTCCCGCGAACGGGTCCCGCTCCCTTTTGTCGTGGCATGCGGCGAGGCTATGCGGCGCTGGCCGAGCCACCGCCGTAGCGTCGCAGCAATACTGGCCAGCCCCAGGCCGCCGCCGCCGCCGCCGCCGCCGCGATGATACCCGCGATGGTGAGGGTGTTGGGCGTGAGGAACGGCGGATTGTGGGTGAAGGCGCTCATGATGAGCCGCTCGATATAAAGTGTCGCGACACCGCCGGCGAGGAAGGCGGCGACGATGGCGGGCAGGGTGGTCGTCCAGAGCGCGTGGTTCGCGGGGAGGATGCTCCCCTGGAACTGGCGCAGGCTGGCGAAGGCCATCACGAGCAGGCCGACGATGATCAGCGCGACGGAGAGCCACTGGCCCACCACTGGGATCAGCGAGACCGCCCAGATGACGATGGCGATGATGGTCAGCATGAAGATGAGCAGCGCATACGGCCCGCGCTCACCGAAGACGCCCATGAAGACCATATTCAGCGCGGCGAGCGGCGGCGCGATGATCTTGTTCCGGCCATTGCGCGTCTGGGCGTCGAGCTGAGTGCGATACGCCTCGCCAAACTTGCGCTGGCGGAAGTAGACGCGCCCGCGCAGGGCCTGCGTCTGTGGGCCGCTGAGCAGCGGGTTGCCGCGCTCGGCGCTGTCGAGCGCGGTCAGCGCCTCGTCGTAGCGCTTGACCTCGATCAGCGACTGCGCGCGGACGTATTCGGCCTGCGGAAGCTGCTTGTCGCGGTCGAAGCGGATGGCGGACTCGGCGGCCTGGACGGCGCCGTTGTAGTCCTTCATCCGCATCAGCGTGATGGCCTTCATGAAGTAGCCCGAGGGGCCGCGCGGCTCCAGCTTGATCGCCTCGTCCGACGCCATCAGGGCGCCGTTGTTGTCGTTGTTGGAGGCCAGCACCTCGGCGAGCTGCACACGCGCGCGGGCCAGCTTTGGCTGGAGCTGCACGGCGCGCTTGGCGGCGGTCTCGGCCTCCGGTGGCACGCGGAAACGCCCCTTCTGCAGCAGCGCCGCCGAGAGGGTCATGTGGGCGTCGGCGTTGGTGGGAGCGTCGCGGGTGGCGCGGCGGGCCTCAGCGATGGCTTCATCCACCTGCCGCTGCTGGAGCAGCGCCTGCGCCAGCAGCACACGCGCGGGGGCGTCGTCGGGCTGGCGCTCCAGCCGCTTGCGGGCGATGCGCTCGGCCTCGTCGGAACGGCCCACGGCCATCGCATAGCGCGCCTTGCCCAGCGGGCCGCCGGGGATCACGCCCTGCGTGCCGCCGCCGCCGCGATTGGTCATGCGGTTCATGTGCGCAATAGTCCTTCCCCCTCGCACGCGCCGTCAGGCGGAGGGCCGGGGATGAGTGAGTGGAGTCGTCTCGTGTCCACCTGGAACCCAGAGAATCCAGGCTGATAATGCCATAGGGCTATTATACACCGATGCGCGTAGGTTGGCGATTGGCGCGGGCTGAATACGCTAGCGGCTCAGCGAGGTGGACGATCAACGGAGCGGCGGTGGTTGGGGTGGTGTCGGGGTCTGGCATGGCGGGTTTTGCCCCTTGTACTCGTTTGTCGTACTCGTTTGTGCTATACTGTCACTGGTGCAAAGGTTCCGCCCTGGTGATAAGAGCCCAAGGGGCTCTCCTCGAAAGAGGTAGCCGGGGCGGTCGCTTTTCTCCGACCCCTAGTAATAGATCTTCTTCCCGCGCCTGAAGATGTCGAACTCGCTGCGGATCGCGCTCCGTATATGCTCATAGCTGCGCTCATCGCCTCTGTCCCACTTTCGGTAGATCGCCCAGTTGCAATAGTCCGCCACCTGCAACCCCGGACATGCCTTTGAATCGTGATGGAGCACGCGGTAGGGAAAGCCCGCTGGAAGCCCCCCTGAGAGCGATTCCAGAATCCCTTTGCGAATCGCCTCTCGCTGCTTCCTTACTGGTATCACGTCTGTCATCACAATCAGACCCGTATACTCGGACAGGCGCTCACGCCTCATGATGTAGCGCAGGAGATAGCCCAACATCTCTGGATAAAGACGGGGCGGCGTCTGCCAGTCAGGAATCGTCTTGCGCTTCTCAACGACAACGCTATCAATACGCGCCTCGGCTATGTGGCGTTCGATAACATCGAAGACTCGGTGGCGAGTCGCCTGTTCATCAACTGAAGCATGGAAGTACTCCAAATCCACTCCGCGCTCGATCTCGTCGTACTTCAGAGCCAGCAGTTCGGAGTCCCACGCAAATGACCTCGATGTTGTGAGCGCGGTCAGGGTAAAGTAGCGCGTTCCCTTTGCGGAAAAATCAAAATTGCCTCCTTCATCGAGGAAGACATAGAGATATTGTCCCGCAGCCTGTTCGCCGCTCACCGCCTGAAATGGCGATGTCACGGTAGGATTCATCATGCCGCGAACAGCCACTCCTTCATCACACGCAGCCGATCAATGGGCACGCCGCTTCGTCCATCAAGTGGAAGCCCATGCGCTCCTCATAGCGCATCGACAACTCCGCTGGCTGCGGAACCGCGCCAGTGGACGCGGCTCATGTCTGCGATTGCCAGCATAGCATAGAACCTGCGTTCAGCCACCATGTGCGGCTCAACTCCTGCACATACGCCCCCCTGTGTGGATAACTCCCCGTTTTGCGTGGACAACTCACCCCAACTGTGGAAAACTTGTTCTAGCGCAAGGCAGGGTCAGACGCGGCGGCGGCTCTTGCTGAGGGCTTTGCGCGAGAAGCTGAGGCGCAGCCCCTCCTGCGCCGCGAACTCCTGGAAGAGGGCGTAGAACCGCGCGCGGTCCTGGGTCGAGATGACGGCCACCGCGTCCGCCGATTCGATGGGGTAGGGGTAGCCCGCGCCCGCGATCACCTCGCCGCGCACGACATCCAGCACGCGGTCCAGCAGCCCGGCGTCCAGCAGCCAGCGCGGGAACTCGATGCGCGCGGGCGGCCGGTCGAGCGCGGCCTGGAAGTAGACGAAGCCAACCTCGGCGCCCTGGCCGATGCGTGCGAGGTCATAGCGCGCCGAGAGGAAGGCGGGTGTGCGCTCGCCCCAGCCCAGCGCTCCGCGCCAGAGCAGCGCATCGCTCACGCCGCGCGCCTCGTCGGGTAGCGGTTCACCCGCCGACGTCTCGCCCTCCGCCAGCGCCCGCAGCATCGCCGCGATGTCGCGCGCATAGCTGGTGTCGATGTAGCCGAGCAGGGGAACGCCGCAGCGCTCCGAGGCCTCCAGCAGGCGCAGCGAGGCCGCCACGTAGCGCTCGCGATAGGGGGCGGGGGCGCGCATGGCGAAGGAGACGATCAGGCTGCCATCGAAGAAGGCCACTACCAGCGGCGGCGTCTCGCCACGCGCGGCCAGCTCGGCGCGGCGGCGCTGGTGATGCTCCATTCGCGCGATGACGGTACGGGCCTCCAGCTCGAAGCGGCGCAACTGGGTGAAGCGACTGGAATAGCCGAGATCGTCATCGCTACGGGCGTCGGGCGTGTCTGGCTCCTCGCCGGTCAGCTCCTCCGGCGTCAGCAATTCGACCACGATGTCTTTCACATAGGGCTGCGGCGGCTGGTGCGGATTCTCGAAGAGGCCCGCCTGCACCAGCGCGACGGGAGCCGAGGCGTCGCGCCAGGGCGGGAGCTGGCTGCCATCCACGGCGAAGGTCGTCACACCGCGCAGGCGCTCGGCCCAGACGCGCGCGCGCTCGTGGCTGGCGAACCGCTCAGCGAAGGGCAGCGCCGGGTAGCGCGCCGCCGTCGCCAGCCAGGCGTCATATTCGCTGGTTGGGCGGGCGCCGAGGGTGGCGTCTGGCTCGCGCTGAGCCAGCCAGGCGCGCTGGGCGGCCTCCAGCCGCGCGACAGAGGGATAGCGCGCCCGCAGCCCCGCCAGCGCCGCGCGGTAGCGGGCCAACGTCTCGCCGTGGCGCGCCTCATAGCGCAGCAGCGCCTCCCGCTGGCGCGCCAACTCCTCGCGCACCCGCCCCGTATGCAGCATCCACTCCTCCACCGCTCATCGCAAGCGAACTGGCGCATCATGGGGCGAACCCTCACCCCCAGCCCCTCTCCCAAAGGGCGAGGGGAGTTCCGGTTCCCCCTCGCCCTCTGGGAGAGGGGGTCAGGGGGTGAGGGCGCCCCACGCTAATAGGCGTAGTTGGGCAATTGCACCGTGCAGAGCTGCCCCACCTTGATAACCGACGGGTAGTAGGTGAAGTTGATCTTGGTCGAGGTCGTCTGCTGGGTCGTCAGGTAGTACGAGCCAGCCGGAATCCGCGCAAAGCTGAAGACGCCGCTCTTCGCGTCGAAGGTCGCCCGATAGTCGTCGGAGAAGACATCGGCGGAGGCGTCCACATGGCGCGAGAGATAGACGCGCACCGCCGGGCTGGTGGGCGCCCCGGTGATGACGCCCTTCACCGCGACGGGCGCCACCAGCGCGGAGCGCGCCTGCTTGCCCTGAGACGTGTCGCTGTAATGCGCCACCAGTGTGTTGTAGTAGGGGATCGCCGAGACGCAATCCTGGGTGATCAACTCCTGGCCGAGCGACCAGTAGGCCGCCGCCGCCGCTGTGTGGGCCTGCGCCGCGTAGCCGCTGGCCGCGTATTTGCTCTGGACCAGCTCAAACTCGGTGATGGCAGGCTTGAACTGCCCGGCCTTCACCAGTTGCTGACCATACTGGTAGTGGGCCTGGCCGGTGACGCTCGTCACCTGACTCTGGCACGCGCTGTCGCAGGCCGGATCGCTATAGTAGGCGGCGAGGAAGTCGAGCGACTGCTTGTAGGGCAAGGTGATCGCGCCGGAGGTGATCCACAGCCCATAAGTCTTGAGAAGGTCGGCGCGGGCGCGAGCCACGATCGCCGGGCCACTGCTGGCGAACTGGTTGACCACCATCGTCAGGCGGTTGGTCGCGGTGGCGTAGTCCTTCTGGTTTAGCGCCGCCTCGCCCCACTCGGTATAGACGCGCGCCAGGTCGGCAGCGTTGGGGGGCTTCTCGCCCGCCTGGGTGTATTCGTTGATCGCGAGCTGCCAGTCATGCGCGGACTCGGCCTGGCTGGCCTGCGCCCGCCGCAATGGATTCGCCAGCGCGACGCCGCCCAGCCCGCTGGCCACCAGCGAGAGCGTCAGCAGTCCACCCAGCGCCACCACGCCGAATGTGCGCCGCCCCAGCGCCACGCGCCCGATCAGCAGGCCCACCGCGACGATCACCAGCGCGAAGGCGGTGAAGCTGACGGCGAGCGCGCCCGTGGCCCAGTCGCCGCCCAGCAGCCGCGTCTCGCCGAGGAAGACTGCCACCAGGGTCAGCGCGAGCGCCACCGGAATCCCAATCGTCAGCCAGCGTGGGAAGGGATAGGAGAGCGGGTGCGGCTCATCATCCCAGTGTTCTTCATCTGGCGCGACTGGCCCGGCGCGATATGGCGAACGGCGCGCCACGCCAGCAGGCCCGGCATAGGGGGCGAGACCGCGCGCGACGGGCATCTGTCCCGTTGGCGTGCCCTCGGCGGCGTCCTCGACATCCGCGTCCACCGTGTCGGGCGTCCACGGGGTCGGCGTCGGGCGGGGAGCGGCGGGCCGTGGCCCTCGGT
>DASVWQ010000146.1:0-3314 GCA_036393135.1 Ktedonobacterales bacterium | reverse complement strand
TCGCCGGGGCGCAACGCGCGGTCGCTGAAGACGTGCGGATGCGGGCTGCACCGCTCGCCGGAAATCGCGTTGACGCCCTCGACATGCTCCGAGCCGAGGTCGTAGAGCACCTTGCTGACCAAGCCGACGCACTCGTTCTCTTTCACGCCGGGGCGCATGAAGCGGTACAGTTCGTCATAGGCGGCGTCCACCATCATGCAGGCGGTGTTGAGCAGGGTCATCTCATCCACCGTCTTGAGGATGCGGGCGCGCTGCATCAGCTGCTGGCCATCGACGACGGTGATGCCCTCTTTCTGCAAGGCGAAGAGGACGGGTAGCTCGATCACGTCCACGCCGAGCGGCGAGCCGAGCAGCCCGCGCTCTTCCAGCTCAACGCGAATCTTGTGGGCGACATTCTCGGCGCGCCCGGCTTCGGGGGCCATCGCGCCGCGCTGGGTGGAGATGCCCGCGCGCGAGCGCTCGCCCAGCCAGGGAGCGTAGAGCTGATGGTGGCGGGCGGCGGAGCCGAAGTCCCAGAGGATCGGCTCGTCGTTCTGCGGCAACAGCGAGAAGCGCGCTACCTTGTCCATCGCCCAGGTGCCGATGTGGGTCGCGGTGATGTAGCGGATATTGTTCATGTCGAAGCAGAGCAGCGCGCCCATCTCCGACTCGGCCAGCAGGGCCTTGATGCGATTCAGCCGCTGGGTGCGCAGGCGGTCGTAATCGACCCGCTCTTCCCAGTCAACGCCCATCGTTCCATACGTCTTGGGACCCATGTGAAAAGCTCCTTTGCCGCGCCTTCGCGTGGCCTGCGGCAGCATCGCCGCGCCGCCGCAGCGCAAGTGACGGGATAGACAGCGCCTACACGCGTCCACAGAGGGTTTTGGCCAGCTCCGTCACCTTCTCCGGCGTGGGGACGGTGAGGTCTTCGAGCGCAGGCGAGAACGGCACCGGCACGTCCATCGCGCCCATCCGCTTGACCGGCGCGTCGAGATAGTAGAAGGCGCCGTCGCCGATGACCGCCGCGAACTCCGCCGTGACACCGTAGCGCTCGTAGCCCTCGTCGATCACAATCGCGCGGCTGGTCTTGATGGCCGATTGGATCAGGGCGTCTTTGTCGAGCGGGAACGTCGTGCGCGGGTCGATCACCTCAGCGCTGACGCCCAGGCTCTGGAGCTGCTCAGCGGCGGCCAGCGCGACCTGCACCATGCTGCTGGTGGCGACCAGCGTAATGTCCTCGCCCACCCGCTTGATGTCGGCGACGCCAAAGGGAATCGTGTAGTCGCCCTCCGGGACCGGCCCCTTGAGGGTGTACATCATCTTATCCTCGAAGATGACCACCGGGTTGTCATCGCGGATAGCCGTCTTGAGCAGGCCCTTGGCGTCGTAGGGCGTGGATGGCAGGGCGACCTTCAGGCCGGGGATGTGGCTGACCCAGGCGTGGAGACTCTGGCTGTGCTGGGCGGCGCTGCGACGGGTCGCGCCCAGCGTCGTGCGGATGACCAGCGGGACGCGCAGCTTGCCGCCCGACATATAGTGGACCTTCGCCGCCTGGTTGGCGATCTGGTCCATGACGATACCCAGGAAGTCGCCGAACATGATGTCCACGACGGGGCGCATGCCGGTCATCGCCGCGCCGACGCCGATGCCGGAGATGCCCGCCTCAGAGATGGGCGAATCGATGATCCGCGACTTGCCAAACTCCTCGACCAGACCGCTGAGGACCTTGAAGGGCGTGCCAGCCTCGGCGACATCTTCGCCGATGACAAAGACCGCAGGGTCGCGGCGCAACTCCTCGGCCAGCGCCTCGCGGATGGCCTGGCTGAGCGTGATCTCGCGGGTGGTCGGCGCGCCAGCGGCTCCGGCGGAAGCGAGACTAGACGTAGACATCTTCGGTGACCTCCGACGGATCAGGATAGGGCGCGTCGATGGCGAACTGGACGCCCGCCAGCACTTCGGCGTCCACCTCGGCGCGGATGGCCTCCAGCTCGTCGCTGGTGGCAATCCCATCGGCGGTGAGCCAGCCAGCCATCAGCTTGATGGGGTCGCGCTCGCTGCGCCAGA
This sequence comes from Ktedonobacterales bacterium, assembly GCA_036393135.1. Classification (GTDB taxonomy): domain Bacteria; phylum Chloroflexota; class Ktedonobacteria; order Ktedonobacterales; family JADMIN01; genus JAKAIY01. Next base: position 1,271 of record DASVWQ010000146.1, on the reverse strand, counting down.
ACTCCTCCTCCTCGCGCGGGCGATAGTAGGAGCGCTGGATGTCGCCGACGTGGTGGCCATAGTAGCGGTAGGTGTTGGCGAGCAGGAAGGTTGGCCCCTCACCAGCGCGGGCGCGGGCGACGGCCCGCTCGGCGGCGGCGTGGACGGCGCGGATGTCCTGGCCATCCACCTCGGTCACAGGGATGCCGAAGGCGGCGGCGCGGGCGCCGAGGTCGCCGGCGTGGGTCTCGGTATAGTGGGTGTACTCGCCGTAGAGATTGTTTTCGCAGACGTAGATGACGGGCAGTTTCCAGAGCGAGGCCATGTTCATCACTTCGTAGAGCAGGCCCTGGCCCAGCGCGCCATCGCCGAAGAAGCAGACGGCCACGCGGTCGAGGCCCTTGGCCTTGCTGGCGAAAGCGGCGCCGGTGGCGATGCCCGCGCTGCCGCCGACGATGGCGTTGGCGCCGAGGTTGCCGGTGTCCTGATCGGCGATGTGCATGCTGCCGCCCTTGCCGTGGCAGTAGCCCGCCTCTTTGCCCAGCAGCTCGGCGTACATCAGATCAATCGCGGCGCCCTTGGCGATGCAGTGGCCGTGGCCGCGATGGGTGCTGGTGATGTAGTCATCCTGGCGCAGCGCGCCACAGATGCCGACCGCGACAGCCTCCTCGCCACTGTAGAGGTGGGCGAGGCCGGGCATGCGCGCCGATAGATAGAGTTCGTTGACCTGTTCTTCAAAGAGGCGGATACGCTGCATCTGGCGATACAGATACAGCCAGCGCTCTCTCGTCATCGCGGGGTCCGTCTGGCCCGGCGATGACGTCTGCGTGACATCAGTCTGCGTCATCGCGCATACCTCCAACTCAGTTCGCTGTGTATCAGGGGCGCGACCAGCGCTGGCCGCGCGGGAACGCGATCAGTGTGGGTCCTCGGCGCCATCAGCGTCGGCGGTTCCGGCGGCGGCGACATCGGCGCTGACCTGGGCCAGGTGCGCGCGCATCGCCGTGCGGGCCAAATCCACATCGCGGCGCTCGACCGCTTCGAGCAGGGTCTTGTGATAGACCTGCCCGCGCTCCGGCCCGCCCGGAACGGCGAAGATGCGTGAACGCTGCTCGGCGAGCAGGCCGACGATGGAATCGACCAGCGCGACAATCAGCGGGTTGCGCGTGGCCAGCGCCAGCGCGCGGTGGAAGCGGTTGTCCGCCGCGATGTAGTCATCAGCCCGGCGCAGCGAGCGCTCCATCGTCGCGACAGCCTCGCGCAGAATGGCAAGCTGCTCGTCGTCGGCGCGT
>DASVWQ010000145.1:0-2132 GCA_036393135.1 Ktedonobacterales bacterium | reverse complement strand
GCGCCTCGGCTGGAGCCGCTGGACGACCCCCTTCGCCACCGTCGCGGTGGCGCTCGTCGTGATCGTCGTCGCGGCCACGCTCTTCAGCCTGCGCGGGCGCCCCAGCGGCGGGACTGGCTCCAACTCTACCCACGCGAACGCGACGGCGACGGCGCTGGCCCAGGCGCAGCCCGGCAGCGTCAATGGTGGCGTCGTGATGGCCATCTCGATGGACTCATCTACGGATGGGTGGGCGATTGGCCTGCCTGGTAGCGCGGGAATGTATCCGACGCCATCGGGAGGCAATGCGGCGGAGGGCGTCGCCATCTTCTACCATTACACTGGCTCCAAGTGGGTTCAGAAGGGATCGGTCGCGGGATTCAATGCTGATGGCGTCGGCATCGGCGTTTACCTCAAGATGCTCTCGCCGACCGATGGCTGGGCCTACGATGGCGCCGGGAGTCTGCTGCATTACGATGGGGTAGCCTGGCGCACGGCCGCCATCACCATCCCCGGCGTGACGCATGTCCACATCCAGACCATTGACATGGTTTCTCCGACAGTGGGCTGGGCGGCAGTGTATATCGGCGGCGGCCAGATACGCTTCGCGCGCTTCAATGGCGCAGGCTGGACGATAGAGCCGATCACGAATTTGCCCGCTACTGTGGACGCATCAGTCATGGCCGTCTCAAACATCACGGTCACACCACAGGGCGACGCCTGGGCGGTTGGAGGCGCTGCCCCGATCAATCCAACGCCCAGCGCGGCGGGTGTCGGCCTGGTGTTCCACCGCGTCGGCGGCCAGTGGGTCACGCAGACGCCACTGAATACACCTGAAGCGAAAGCGGAGATCAACCCGATCGACATCTACATGAGCGGGCCGACCAGCGGTTGGATTGTCGGAAGCACCACTCAGAACCGAACCACCAGTGAAGGCACAACGCAAGGCACTCACACGCTGCTGCTGCGCTACGACGGCCAGCGCTGGGCGCCCGTGACGGTCCCGCTTGGCACAGTCAGCCCAAATGACTCGCTAACGCAGATCGTCGGTATCGGGGCAGACAACATCTGGGTCACTGGCAGATCGAGCGCGAAGCAGATTCTTCCCGGCAGCGTTACGATGAGCGCGCTGCTGCTCCACTACGACGGCCAGAATTGGAGCCAGATCTGGCCCGACGCGACCATCCACAACGCGACCTCCGCTTATATCGGTTCTTCCGGCCTGGCGATGTCACCTGATGGTGCGCTGTGGGTAGTTGGCGGCGCGGAGATGGTCCAGGGGTCGCCATCGGACGCAGGCGGGCCGCTCTTCTGGCGCTATACTGCTGGCGGCGGCTGGAGCCTGTTGCCTGCGACCAGCGGCAAGTAGCCCCGCTCCCATCTGCCCAGGCGCAAGGATGCGCGTGGCGGATGGCGGACGCGGTAGATAGAGGAGGACTCTCGGCCCTGAAAGGGCCGGCGCACGCGCGACGGCCTGAAGGCCTGGGATTCTCCGTGCGCTCGCCATCCAGAGCAGGGCTTTAGCTCCACATCGCGTGCGCCGGCCTTTTCAAGGCCGTGAATCCTTGCCTCATCATGGCGCTCACCCGGCGTGGGACAGGCGCCCGACTAACCCAGGCCGCGAAGGCGGCCTTTGCGGCGCGCACGCCCGTAGACGCGGGTTTACCCGCCCCCATCCCCGGCCCGCCCAGGCGCAAGGATGCGCGACGGGCGCCGTCTCCTCCATCCGCGCGATGCTATACTGAGCCTGGCGCGACCGGCGCCCCCACCTTTGGGCGCAGACGCCGCGCGTCTCCCTGTAGCATCAGCACGCCGACGTGAGGAGAACGCATCGCATGAGCGACGAGACGAAGTATATCCTTGTGGAGCGCGAGGGCGCGGTCGCCACGGTCATCATCAACCGCCCGGAGAAGCTGAACGCGCTCAACTGGACGCTGATCGGCGAGCTGGCCGACAAGCTGGCCGCCCTCGACCACGACGACGCCATCCACGCGATTGTGCTGACGGGCGCGGGCGAGCGCGCCTTCGCCGCTGGCGCCGACATCGCCGAGATGTCCGGAGCTACGGCGGCGCAGATGGCGCTCGGCCCGTTCGAGGGCTGGGACCGCATCCGGCGCATCCACAAGCCGATCATCGCGGCGGTCGAGGGCTTC
>DASVWQ010000144.1:0-2383 GCA_036393135.1 Ktedonobacterales bacterium | reverse complement strand
GTCGCTGGCGAGCGCCTCGCGCTCCAGCCCGCCGGAGGCGTTGAGGATCAGCGCGTCGAGGGCGCCGCGCCAGGCGTGTAGCTCGGCCAGCAGCCGCGCGAGGTCGGCGGGCCGGGTCATGTCGCCGCCGATGGGCAGCGCCCCCACCCCGCGCGCCCGCGCCTCCGCCGCGACCCGCTCAGCCCGCGCCACCTTGTTGCGATAGGTCAGCGCGACATCGTAGCCGCGCGTCGCCAGCGCCAGGGTGGTCGCCGCGCCGATGCCGCGCGAGCCGCCCGTGACCAGCGCCACTCGCCGTTCTGTCTCCGCCATGCTCGCCGCTCCCCCAGCGCGCTCCCGAATCGCCTGCCGCCTGCCACGATGCGCCGCTGGACGACGGTGTCCGGGCGCGCGTGAGGTGTAGTATAGCGCATCCGTCGCTGGCGCGGGATCGATAACGAGTCTGGTTGAGCGGTTACTGTCGTAAAGGGTGGTCGCATAGCATCAGCGGCTATGCGGCATATTCATAGAGTATGATTCATTGGATGTTCGCTCTTGCGATACTCCTATAGCTGACACTGCGCTTGACATATCGGCGTCTTCTAGCTATGCTCTAGAATGTTAGGAATCGCTAGACCAAGAAAGCTAGCGGAGATCGTACCACAGGAAAGGAACTGCACGATGAGGCTCGGTGGCTCGTAATCTCTAGCGCCTGCATGATCTTGACTGCGACGCTGGCGCCAACCGCGTTTGCGTCTCCACGCAAGGCGCGCCAAGGAGGAGGCGCAACACCTGACTACATCGTGTGTTCACGCACCTTTTGGAAAGGAATCGCCAGCTACGATCAGGGTGTTCCTGTTGGCGGAAATACATACACCGTAGAGGGCGAACGTGTGGGATTGTTTGACAGTACCTATACCAACGATTACTGCGGAAAGATGTACAGCACTGCTACTATTTTCACGCCCATCGGCGCTGTCACCGAGTGTGTAAAGGCGGATCTGCACTATAAAGATAGTGGTGGTACGTACCACGACATGACGGGTAGCACTGTATGCGCATCCAGTGGCCTGAACAACACGTCGACTGCTCCGACGGAAGCCGCTATCTCAGGCGATGGAATCGGCGAGTATACAGGCTCATTCACTCAAGATTTCAATACGGCAACGGTCACTCCTTAGGTAAACTGGAGTGCTCCTGACGTAAATAGTTTCATATTAATTTCGAACCATCCACCCGATTCGTTCGTTGAGAACGGTTGGAGGATGGTTCGAAATGGAGTGGCAGGACGGAGCGGCAGTACACTATGGCAGACACGCATGGCCCATCCGATGGGCAGGATGCCAGATCGCGGCGACAGGATGCGCTGCATTCTCTGGCGCGGGAGGCATTGGGGCCAACAGAGGCGCCAGAGGCGCCCAAAACGTCATCACAAGCCGACTTTTCCCCATTGCTTCCATCATCGCGAGGCAAGCGTGGACGTCTGATCGCGCTCAGCGCGCTGATCGTGGTAGCGCTCGTCGCGGCTGGGGTGTATGGGTATCAGCGCCTCAGTGTGAAGCCAGCCGAGACGATTCCGCAGACCTTGCGCATCAACCTGGCGGCGAGCAAACTCTACTGCCCAGAGGATTTCGCCTGGTCGCCCAATAGCCTCTCGCTAGCCGTCATCGCCGAGACACAAGACTGCGCGACGGGCCAGCAGGGCCAAGGCGAGCAGGCGATGGCGATATTTGATGCGCGATCGGGCGCGTTAGAGAAACAGGCGCCTATTACCTCGCCTCTTGCTACCGCCAACCTGACAGGGCAAGTTATTAGCATTGCCTGGTCGCGGGATAGTCTTGCCGTCTATGTCACCATCGCCACGCACGACACAAGTGGACAATCTAATGGATTGGCGCTGCTTCGCGTCCCTGTAACCAACGCGCATGCCCAACTCGAGGTTGATACAGCGGCACGCTACTCCTTCTATGGCATGATCTGGCATCTGAGCGGGAAGCCCTCCGCGACCGCCCTTGGGCAGCCCGTGACGCCCGCACTGACCTATACCTGGCAGTCAGGCGCCATCGAGCCTGGCAAGCCCTTTTCGCCGGGGCTCGCCGCCTATTCTGGCGTCGCGGTTCAGGCGCCGGGTTTCTCGTTCTGGAGCGCGGGAACAATAACGCCAGTCCTGGACCCGAAAGAGCCATTCTCGCCAACCAAGCCACCATTCGCATTGATCTACGATTCCCTGCTCAGCCAGGCTTCCCCTGATGGGCGATACATGGCTAGCGGCCTGTCACTTGGAGCCCGGCTACAGGTCCCGGCAGGGGTCGGCTCACCATACAATCGTGCTCTCTGTATCACACTTCAGACGGAGAGTTCGTGCCTGGCGCCAGTTATTCCATATGCGGATAAGGCCTTGCAA
>DASVWQ010000143.1:0-5811 GCA_036393135.1 Ktedonobacterales bacterium | reverse complement strand
CTCTGGCGTGCGCCGCGTCTCCGCCCCGCCGACCCGGCCCGCGCGCTGGCGCAGGAGGCGCTGGCTTTCCCGGTCATCCTGCTGGTCAGCCCGCTCTCGGAGGACATCCACTACTGCCTGCTGATCGCGCCGCTGGTGATCTTCGGAGCGTATGCGGCCACGCGCGGTGGCTGGCGCTGGCGTCCGGCGTGGCCCGCGTGGGCGCTGTGGCTGGGCTATGTGGCGTTCTGCTTTCCCCGCGCGCAGGAGCTGCTGTATCCGGGGCGGCTGCTGCCCGCGCCCGACCAGTCTGGGGCGCTGGGAGCGCTACTGGCGCAGACGCAGGCCAGCCTCTTTTTCCTGCTGGCGTGCGTGGTCTTCGCCGCCGGGCTGGCGCTGCCGCTGTGGAGCGAGCGCGGTGTATCGGCGCCCGACTCCCAGCCCGACTCCCAGCCCGACTCCCAGCCCGATCCCCAGCCAGCGCCCTACGCCGCGAGCTGAGTGGCTCCGGGACGCGGGCCTCGCCGTCCCCGCAGCCAGAGGCCCAGCCCGATCAGCAGCCCGATCAGCGCGATGACGATGAAGATCGCGGCCATCACATGATAGGTGGTGAGCGGGCCAGCGAAGGTGTTCACGCAACTGTAATAGGTGGGGCTGGTATAGGTCGCGGGGGCGCCAGGCGAGATGACTGGCGAGCTGATCTCGCCGCTAGCGGGCATGCAGGCCCACGGCTGGCTCGTCACATCCCAGATCAGCAGCGCGGCGGGCGCCAGGCCGAAGCCGACCGCTCCCGCCCACAGCCCCTTGCCACCCAGGCGTATCGCGCCGAAGATCAGCAGCGCCAGCGCTGGGATGAGCAGGAAGATACCAATGCTCAGGATACCGATGTAGCCAAGGCCGAACAGCGCGCCGACGAATAGCCAGTAGAGCGACTTTGCGGTGAACATGGCGCCCCTCCTTGTCCTGGGATTGCGCACATGCGCGTTTCCCGCATAGAGCATACCCGCATCGTGGCTGCCACACATGGGGTATTCACCTGATCCTGTCTGCGATGCGCGCCTGACCCGCGCCTGCGGCGTCGACACGTTGTATGATTTGCCGGAGATGAGAAGGAGGCGGCGCATGGCGGACATCTGGCGGGGCAAACTGGTACGGCTGCGGGCGGTCGAGCCGGAGGACTGGGAGGCCCACGCGGCCTGGGACCAGGATAGCGCGATGTCGCGGGATCTGGATTTCGTTTGGCCGCCAACCTCGGCGGCGCACGCCCGCGCCTGGGCCGAGCGGATGGCGACGCGCGCGAGCGAGAACGACGAGCTGGCCTTCGAGATCGAGGCGTTGGAGGATGGCGGACTGGTCGGGCATATCGCGACCCATCACTGCGACCGGCGCGTGGGCGGCTTCGCGTATGGCGTGGCGACGCTGGCCGAGCGGCGGCGGCGCGGCTACGCCGGGGAGGCGATTCTGCTGGTGGCGCGCTACTTCTTCCAGGAGCTGCGCTACCAGAAGATGAACGCCCGCGTCTACAGCTTCAACATCGCCTCGCTGGCGCTACACGAGAAGCTGGGCTTCACGCGCGAGGGGACGGTGCGGCGGATGGTCTACACCGGTGGGCGTTATCACGACGTGGCGCTGTTCGGCATGACCGACGACGAGTTCGCGGCGCGCTACCCGGAACTGGCGGCGCCGTGGTGAACGAGTTCGCGGCTTTGTTCAGGTAACGTCCAACCCCAAGCGGGCAGCTACGTATATGAGCGCATGGAATGGCGCCTCATTGCTCGTGTTGTGAAAGGAATGGCCGTGTACCAGCTCTTCAACATGCCGCCCTCCGATGCGCCCGCGCCGCCCCCACGCCGCCAGAGCGAGTCTGTGCGCGCCGTGCTCATCGGTCTGCTCGTCGCCTGTGTGGTCGTCGCGGGCGGCATTACCGCCTTCAATCTGTTCGCCACCAATGCCGTCCCCAATCTGGCGCCGTCGCAAAATTCGTATTCGACGGTCATGGTATCGCTTGGGCAGTCGCTGACCGCCGACAATATGCTCGTTACCCTGACCAGCGCCCAGGTGATCCCAACAGTCGCGACGGCGGAGAGGGGGAACCCCACAGCCGAACCATCCGCCTGGCTGGTCACGTTCACGCTGCGCTTCCAGAACCAGACCGCGCAGACCCAGGACGTGACGACCTCGGCCTGGACGCTGAGCGCCTTTGGCGGGGCGCAATCTAACGTCAACGCGAATGGCGCGCCCCTCTCCAGCGTGGCGCCGCACACGACGGCGGTTGAGAGCTACACTGCGCGCTTTGCTTACGGTGGCGCTGGCCCCTATGAGGTGCACACTGACGCCACGGACGCGAACGGCGACGTGATTGGCTGGCTGTTCAACGGCTGAACCTGCGCCGGGGCCAGTCGTGATCTCGCTCGCCCTATACGAAGGTCACTTCGCTGGCTGGGACCCACGCCTGCCGGTGGTTGAAGTTGATCTCATACCAGATCGTGCCGGTCGCCGTGGTCGTGAGCGAGACAATGGCGATAGTTGGGCCAATTCCCCCGGTGACGGGCGTATCGGTCGGTGTTGCGGTATCTGTCGCCGTGGGCGTATCAGTCGCGGTGGGTGTGTCGGTCGGCGTCGGTGTCGCCGTGGGCGCCAGTGTTGGCGTGGGTGTGGGCGGCGGCGGTGGCGGCGGGTCCTCGGCGACGCGCGTGGCCGAGACGAAGATGGAGCCAGTCTTGGCGTAGCCGATGATGTCCTGCGGGTCGGAGGTTGGCCGACCATAGACGCTGGCGACGCCATTTGGCCCGGAGAGCCTGACAACCCAGCAATACGCCTGGCACTGGCTGACGCTGGCATAGCCGGGAGGCACCGCCAGCCAGGCGAGCTTCGCGTCCGCCAGGAAGCTGTGCTGGGAGCCGTGGTCGTTCACCCCATACCAGATTTCGTACATCGTGTCGCGTGTGCCTGCCGCATCGGGCCGACTGGTGACGTAGTAATAGCTCATCAGCGGCTCGACGTTGAGTGTCTCGTTAGTGATGTCATACGACGACCCCATGTACGGAATGGTCGGCGACCGCGTACTGGCAGACTGGCGCAGAGTGAAGAAGTTGAAGTTGTACTTGTCTTCGTGGCCGCTCGACCCCCAGGGATGCTGGTCGGTCGCGGGATGCAGCGTCAGCACGTGGCTATGCGTGGCGTTCGACACGTAGGCTACGCCCTGCGCGTGGATCAGGCTGAAATAGTAGTCCCAGAGCCAGTAGGGGCCGGGATCGACATGGTTGGGCGACTGCGCCAGGGTCGGCGAGGGGACCGTGCCATGCGAGACAATGCGCCCGTGTTCCAGCGGAATGTGGTACTTCTTGAGCAGGTAGGCGGTCAGCCTGGCCGACGCCAGATACTCGGTGGCGTTATACCAGGCGTAACCGGAGGCGTCATAGCCAGCATGCTCGATGCCAATCGAATGCTCGTTGTACCACCAGTTTCCGGCCTGATAGGCGATATCCTTCTCCCTCACCACCTGATAGACCATGCCGTTCGAGTCCACGATGTAGTGCGCGCTGACGTGGCTCTTGACGTTCTGGAACCAGGTCAGCGCGTTCTGCGCGGTCCCCTCGATGTCGTGGATCACCACATCGTCGATCAGCAGGCCGGTAGGTCGGTTGGCGTCCTCATAGGTGCAGTCCGTCCCTGGCGTGGTCACGTTACAATCGTAGACCTGTGGGTTGAGTACGCAGTCAATTGCGCCGGGATAATCGACGTTGTGGTCGTTGACACAGCCCTTGGGCAGCGCGGTCGTCTGCGCCAGCAGTCGCCCGGCGTGCGGGTTGGCGGTCACGGCGATGGCTTGCTGCGTGAAGATGTCGCCATTGCTGAGCACAGTCTGGAAGCCTTCGGACAATAGCCTGTACACGGCGTCGGCGTACATGGTGGCGGCGCTGTCCGAGGCGGCGTGGCTGTAGGCGGCGACGGCGTCATACCAGTCGGCGAGGCTGGTCGGCTCGGCGCCCGTGAATGCCCGCGCCACGGCGAGGTCACGCAGGATGGCCGCGCCGCCTGCGATGTTCGCGCGCATGTCGGTCCGCAGCCGCGTGGTGGGAACGTCCAGGTCGTGCGCGGCGGCGCTGAGCGTGTCCACCGCGGGATTCTGCGCCAGATGCATGCAGCCGAAGCCGTTGTCGATGCTGGGGGCGCCGTTGTGCATCGTCATGCCGCCTTCGAGGAAGCAGATCGCGGCGAGCAGCGGCGCGGGCGTCCCGAAGCGGACGGATGCGGCGTCGAAGGCGGCGGTCAACTGCGGCGCAGTCAGATCGCGCACGACCGGCGCCCGCGCGGGCTGTGGCCGATGGCTCAGGATCAGCGTGGCCAAAGGCACAATCCCCGTCGCCACCAGAAGCAGGATCGCGGTTACCAGCAGTAGCTTCCGCTTCGCCACACGGCGCATATCACCACCTCCCACATAGTCCCGTTCTCCTCGCGGCGATCCCTCTCTGCCGCGACGCAATCGTATCATAGTGGCATAGCGAGCGGCTCGCAATCGACTGAGGCAAATGGCGGCGGCATGGTATCATGCGGGCAATCGGCGTATTCCGCGCGCCAGGACAGCGCGCGGGCGTGAAAGGCAGGCGGACGGATGGAGATGGACGCGGCGACGGATGAGGTGGTGATGACGCCGCAGCTCGCGGGCGCGGCATGGGATGGCCAGTTGCGGCGCGTCATCGCTAGCGTCGAGGCGCCCGACTACGATACCCAGCGTTTCCGCTTGATCCTCCCCTGGCTCGCGCTCGTCGCATGTGTGGCAGCGGCGGGCGGCCTTGTCGTCGCCTGGATGATCTGGCGTCAGTCGATGGCCGATCTCTGGTCACTGTATTGGGTCGCGCTGGCGGTCTGCTGGATCATCACGCTGCGCGTGCTGGGCGCGGCCGCGCAGCGTCACTCGCGCTACCCCTTCGCATGGGAGACGCCCGAAGCGCTGATCGTGCGCGCGGGGGCAGTCGCGGGCGATCAGCGAATCGCCCCGTTGGCGGAGAGCCAGCCAGCACGCGCCGGTGGCGCCTGGGCGATGGCGGGAACACCGAACATCACGGAGCTGAACCCGCCGCGTATTTCACTGAGCCAACAGCATGCCATTTGGATACTTCTCAGCCTGCTTGCCTATCTGATCTTCACGCTGATGGCGCTCGCATTGTCCAGTAGCGCCGGGTATGTCACGGCGGCGCTCTCCACTGCGGGATTCATCGCGATTGCCGTTGGCGTAGGGGTGCGCTCGTGGCTGATGCGGCTTCCTTTCAGCGTGGTCGTTCGCGCCGATGGCGTCCAATGGCGACGCGGGCTTCGTTTGCACACGCTGCGCTGGCAGGATGCGCAGGCGTTCTGCATGGTCGAGCGGCAGGATGAGATGAACAGCCAGTCCCAGGGTATCTTCTGGCTGCAAGCGCCAGATGGCGCGCTGGTCTGGGCCTCGCGCTGGGTCGATTGGGAGCCGGAGTCGCCCCCGGACGATGCTGATGACCTGGATGCTGATGATGACCTAGATGCTGATGATGATCTGGATGCTGATGATCTGGATGATCTGGATGATCTAGGTGATCTGGATGCTGATGACCTGGACCCAGACGATGCTGGTAATCTGGTGGACCCCAGCGATCCAGCATGGCGACTCTGCACGTTGGTCGCCGCAGAGACGGGCCTGCCCCTGCGCGACCTGACGGAGACCGTTGACAGCCTCGTCACGGTTGGGCCGCGCCTGGCCGCGAAGTGGCGCACGCTGGCGCCCAGCTTTGTCGCGCCGCTGGGGTCGGTGGAGCACGCGCGCATCACTCGCCTGCGCGCCGTCCATCTGTGGCGCTT
>DASVWQ010000142.1:0-20525 GCA_036393135.1 Ktedonobacterales bacterium | reverse complement strand
CCCACTCCCAGCCCGACCAGTCCCCAGCCCGCCTGGGCCAGCGTCAGCGCGGCGACGAGGCTGCGCGGATCGCGGCGTCCCAGCGCCAGCAGTCCGGCCACGGCCACGCTGAGCGCGCCGAGCAGCGCCAGGACGATGCCTGTGGTGATGGAGGGCTTGCCGATGTTGAGGTCGGGCCAGCCTGACGCCAGCGTCGCGCCGATGCTGAAGGTGCGCGCGCCTACGAAGAGCGCGGCGGGCATGATCGCCAGCGCGACCGCGCCCAGCCCGGCGGGCGTGGAGATCAGGGCGCGCTTGCGCAGCCACGCCAGCGCCGGATAGCCGCCCGCCGCGATCGTCAGCGCGAGCGCGATGACGAAGAGATGGCCGTGGGGCAGTCGCGCCGCGCCAGACAGGTCGATCAGCCGCCGCGCGCCCGCTGGCCCGGCGATCAGCAGCACTGTCACCAGCCAGACCAGCGGGCCGACCAGCATGATGCCGAGGCCGCGCAGGTCGAGGATGGCCCGCTCGCTGCTCAGTTCGCCCAGTGTCCAGGCCGCCGCGATCAGCAGCAGCCAGACGATCCCCAGCAAGACGATGTTCTCGGCGAAGCAGAGCCAGAGCGCCAGGGTTTCCAGCGCGAGGACCAGCGCCACGCCGATCCACTGCCAGCGCCCCAGCGCATGCGGCGGATGTGGCGCTGGCGACGGCTCGTGGTTCTCGTCATTGGTGGCGGCGGCGACCTCGGCCTCCTCCGCCTCATCCAGCGGGGCGGCGCGCCAGGCCAGCCAGAGCAGCAGTGGCGCGACGACGACGGCGACGCCAATCGCGGCGTAGACACTGAGCGCGTCCACCCGACCATAGAGCGCGAGCCAGCTCGTCTGGTCGCCCAGCAGCGCGATCTCGAGCGGGAAGGCTCCGCTGACCTCTGGCGCCAGGAACGCCAGCCCGATGATCGGGATGACTGCGCCCACCAGCGTCAGGCCAAGCGCGGGGCCGATGGTCGCGCGGCGCGCCAGGCCGAGGCCGACGAGCGCCAGCGCCATCACCAGCGGGGCCAGCGTCAGCGCCCCGAAAAATATGGTCAGCGGCACGATAGTTCTCTTTCCCAGCTCGCCCCAGCGACCAGCGCCCCAGCGGACGCCGCCACGCGCAAGCGATTGCAGTCAGCGAACGATATGAGTTATTACGACGAGACACGCGCCAACTCGGCGCACGATGGACAGAGGTCCAGGCAGGCCAGCAGCGCGGGGACATGCGAGAGGCGACGCCCCCGCAGCCAGTCGGGCGTCATGGCCAGCGTCTCGATACATGGTGTCGTGATCTCCAGCCTCGTGACTCGCTGGTCATCGGAGAGCGTCACATCGAGACGCGCTGGGCCATGCGCGGTCTGGACCGTCACGCTGCCCTCGCCGCCAACCAGCGGCGTCTGCGCATGGCCCAGCGCGGTCTCGTCCAGCGTCTCGGCGCAGACCCGCATGATGTCATAGCTGAGTTTGAGTCGCGCCTCCAGGCGCATCGCCCAGGCGGCGACCGTTGGCGCCTCGGCGGTTCGCTTGTCGCCCGGCTGGAGGGTAGACCAGTCGAGCGCCAGCAGTCGATAGCCGCCATAGGGTGTCTCGCGGCGGGCGTCGGTCTGGGCGGCCGGGTGGGCGAGCGATGGAGCGTCGGCAGGCTGGGCGTCATCCACTCGCCGCGCCGCCCGCAGCAGCACGCCGCGCGGGGTGGCGGCGATGCGCCAGACCTCCACCACCTCGCGCAGGGTGTCGAGCATCTGCTGCGCCGCCACAAACTGGATGCCCTCGCGCACGCCGCCAGGGCGCGCCACACCCCAGTAGACCCGCTCGCCAGTCGCCTCCGCCGCCAGCGCATAGAGCCGCTCACGCTGCTCCAGCCCGCGCGCCCGCAAAGCTGGACGCTGGAGCGCGCGGGCCAACTCGCATAGTCCCCACAGGGCGCTCTGCGCCATCTCCAGTTCGGCGAAGAAGACGCGCGCGAGTTGCGCCGAGCGCGGGATAGTCGCATGGGTCGCGCGCTCAATGGCGATGCAGAGGGCGTAGCGATAGCCCTGTCCGGCGTGCGCGCAGACACGCTCCAGCAGCGTCAGCGCGTCATCCACGGGTTGGCCGATGACAAGCTCGCGCACGCCGCGATAGCCATAGCGGCAGTCTGGCCGGGTGGCGTCGATGACACGCTCGCCATGCAGGCGCAGGCGCAGCGCGTATGGCTCCGAGAGGGAGGGATGATAGGGGCCTAAAGGTAAACTGACGACGCTCGTGCGCGTCTCCTTTCGCTCATCGACTGCGGCGCCTGGCCGCGCCGTCCCATTCCATCCTGGCGGGTGGCGTGGGCTGGATAGCGCCGCGCGGGCGCACACGCTGAGTATAGCATGCCCCTCCAGTCCCCACAATCGCGGGAAACGCCGGGGGACTCGGGCCGCAGCTGGCCATCCTGCGAGACGGCGCCACTGATTATCTCTGTTAACGAGCGAGGCGCCTCCGTGGCCGCATGGCCCGCTCAGACGGCGGGCAAGCGCTTCTACCGAATTGACGGGCGGCTGGCCCCGGCGCGATGACTACTGGCATGAAAGTGGCTATCTTCAGGCAGTGCGCGGCCAGAGGTGGTCGCGTGGAGGAGGAGATTCGTCATGGCCGTGATTTCGGTCATCTTGCTGTATCTGTCACTGCCCGTCGCGCTGGGCCTGGTTGGCGTCGCGCTGGTAAGCCTGGCGGCGTTTGGCGGCGCCCGCCGCAACGCCCTGCCGCTGCTGGCGACAGGTGTTTTCGCCACGCTCATCGGCGGCGCGTATATCTATGGCGTAGCGGCGTCGCACTTTGCCTTGCAGGACAACGCCTACCTGGGCAACATCTACATGGGCTTGCTGCTGCTCGCGCTGGGCGCCTGCGCTCTGCTCACAGGCGGCCTCGTCGGCGCCGGGCTGAATCGCTGGGCGGCAGTGGGTCTCGCCATCGTCGGCCTGGTAGGGATGGGCTTCGTTTATCGCAGCATTGGCCTGGAATCGATCACTGGTGGCCAGGGTGTCGCGATCTTCCTGTTGGCGGCGCTGCTGGTGGCGGTGGTCGCGCTGGCGCTGCTGCGGCGCGGTGAGCTGGCCGGGCGGGCGCTGCTGCTGGGCGTCGGCGGCGCGGTGGTGGCGTTTGGCCTCTACGCGCTGATTGGCCTGGTGGGCGGCGGGAGCCTCGCCGTCTATTCCCAGTTCGGAGTAGATGAAGCGCTGGCCCACAAGCCACCCGTGCTGGAAGGCTTCGGCGCTGTCCTCACGCTGCTGCTGGGGAGCGCGGTCTTCCTGATCGCTCGCCGCTGGGGCGCCGCGCCGGGCGCGTCGTCCGCCGGGGCGTCCGCGACGGCCTAGCGCCTGGCGCCGCGCCAGGACCTACCTGCGCATGAGAAAGCGCCTGCGTGTGTTGAGCGCGCAGGCGCTTCTCTATTAGGCTGGGAGCGTCAGGGGAAACGCGGCTCAGCCTCAGCCAGTGATGTCGCCCGCGTTGCCAGGGCAGGCGTGATTGTAGTTCGGCGCGTCGGTCGCGGCGCAGGCATTGACCCACGTGCCGTTGTGCGGCGTGCGATAGATCCAGCCCCACCACACCAGGTTCAGATTGTCCGTGCCGAAGTAGACCTGGCTCCAGTCGAGCGAGGCGCTATTGAGATCGACCACGCCCAGATTGCCAGTGGTCGGCTCGGCGGGCGACGGGTTCAGCGTGCCATTGAAGAGCGCGTAATAGCCGCCATGCGAGGTTCCAGTGATGCCTGCCGGGATGCTGGGATCGGTATCCTGGGGGCTGTTGCTGGCGAGGGTCGTGAAGTCGCCGTTATAGGTGACAATCGCGCAGAAGGAGTTCGCGCCGGTCTGCCATACCTGGACATGCTTGTTGAAGTTGTCCATCGCCCAGTTCTGGCCGGTGATGCTGGAGTCGGGGTCGTTCAGTACCTTATAGGTGACATCGACGACCGCCACGCCGCCATCGCACTGCGCGGCGTTCAGTTGCGCGCCATAGTTGAGGTGGGGCGGCTGCGCGGCGGCCGCCGCATGCCCGCGAAACGCGAGAAAGCCAGCGACGGACGCGACGGCGACCACCACAGCGACAAGACCTAGCAATGCCTTTTTCATCATCATCCCTTTTCTGGTTTGCGCCTGTTACAGATGGCTCTTTGGCCACTACGCGATACACACAGATACCTGTGAACCGTGTTTCCCCTGGCACGCGCTCATTCCATACGCGCCATTGTTCAACTCAGACTGGCGATAGACGCCTGGCGAGGCGCCGCAGTGTTCCCTCGCAAGACGAAGACGCGCACATGCGGCGGCGCAAAGGCTCGCGCTGGCGGCGTGGCGCAGCGCGGGCGCTGGCCCCAGTGGAAGCGGAGGGCGAGGAAACGCGACGACACATCCACCCAGACCAACAGCACCCATACGACGCCCGGTCGCCGATCATTCATGTCTCAGTATAGGGATCTCTCTCAGCCCTGTCAACATTCCATCCATCCGGCGTTTTACTCGCCGCGCGACTCCCGGTTGAGCGACCGGACGCGCGGCGCGCATCCCCCATTTTGCCCGCCGCATGCGCGTGGTCATTGCGCTGTGATACAATCCCTCATGTGTGATTCGTGAACATGTTCACGAATCGGGAGGCGTCCGAAACGGCTGGAGAACCGCCGATGCTGAGCGTGCGCTGAGAGCGTAACGGGGGAACCAGGTCGTTGACACTTTTTCGCTCGAAACGCGCTCAAAAGCATGAAGAGCTTCACCAGCGCATCTACGATGCTGCGCTGGCGCTCTTCCAGCGCAAAGGCGTCGCGGGCGCGACGATCCGCGAGATCGCGCGCGAGGCGGGTGTCGGTGTCGGCACGTTCTTCAACTACTTCGGGAGCAAAGAGGACGTGCTGGCGGAACTGGGCGCCCAGCGCTATGCGTGGCTGGAGGCCCGCGCCACTGACCCGGTGATGGCCGGACAGCCAACACGGACGCGCATCGAAGACATCATGCAGGCGCTGGTGGAGGGGATGGAGGAGGAGCCAACGCTGACCCGCGCAGTCGTGCGCGCGGCGCTGACCTCACCCAGCCTCTTCCACGGCGAACGCGGCAGATTTCTCGCGCTGGCGGAGCTGCTGGCGCGGATCATACGCGAGGGGCAGGCGCGCGGCGAGGTGGCCGCCGACTGTGACGTTGAGGTAGCGGCGCAGCTCCTCATCTCGTCGTATGCCACGATCACGCTGGACTGGACGGAAGGCGCCGAAGACTATGCGCTGCTGCCAGCTTTGCTGGCGCACGTCGCGATACTCTGGCGCGGAGTCGCGCCGCGCCCCGCCGAATGAGTCGGCGCCGAGCCGACGACACGGGGCGATGAGGACGAATACAGGCGACCGCTGGAGAGGCGCTCTGGCGGCGGACAGGGATACACCATGCAAGTGCAAGACCCCGCGGACGACCACGCCCGCAACCTCACTCTCTCGCAGCCAACATCATCGGCGGCGCCCGACCAGTCGCCAGACGCCCAGCGCCCCCGTGGCCTCATGCGCTTCGGCGTCGGCTATGGGCGCCTGATCTATCGCCTGCGCTGGTTCGTGCTGGCGTTCTGGCTGGTGGGCCTGGTGGCCTCCATCCCCTTCGCCGCGCAGGTCTCCTCTGTGCTGAAAGGTGGCGGCTACAGCTTCCCCGGCAGCGATTCGGTCAAGGTCAGTAACATCCTGACCAACACGCTGCATCAGCCCAAGACGACGATGATGGTGGTCTTCCAGTCGGCGGACACATCCGTCAGTGACCCCGCCTACCAGACGGAAGTGACCAGCTTCGTCAACGCGGCCAACGCCTACCCGCATGTGTCCAGCGTCGTCCAGGGCGGCGCCGGGCAGGATGGCAAGACCACCTATGTTGCGGTCAATTTCGACCAGGCCCCGTCATCCGACGCGACCTTCGTGAAAGACTTCAGCAAGATCGTGCCGTCGGGCGCCAGTGCGACGCCCGCCCACGCCTACCTGACTGGCGAGGCGCCCGTCTCCACCGCCTTCAACCAGATCAGCCAGACCGACACCGAGCAGGCCGAGTTAAAGGGCTTGCCCGTGGCGCTGGCCGTCCTGCTGATCGTCTTTGGCTCGCTGGTGGCGGGGCTGCTCCCGCTGCTGCTGGCGGCCTTCGCGGTGCCAATCGCGCTGGCGGTCATCTTCGGCATCGCCTCGCATATCTCAGCCAGCGTCTTCGTGCTGAACATCGCCTCGATTGTCGGGCTGGGCATCTCGATTGACTACAGCCTCTTCATGGTCCGCCGCTTCCGCGAGGAACTGGCGCGCGGGCGCAGCGTGGCCGACGCCGTGGGCTGGACGGTGGCGACGGCGGGCGAGGCGATCCTCTTCAGCGGCCTGACGGTGATGATCGGCTTCATCGGGCTGTTGTTGATCGGCATCCAGTTCATGACCTCGTTTGGCATCGGCGGCGCGGTGACGGTGGCTGCGGCGGTGTTGGCCGCGCTGACCCTGCTGCCCGCCGTGCTCGGCATCCTCGGCCACAAGGTCAACGCGCTGCGTGTGCCGCTGCTCTGGCGGCTGGTCGGCGTGGGCGAGTCGGCCCACCGCGACGAGACCGACCACGAGCGCGGCGGCTTCTGGCGCAAGCTGGCCCTCGGCGTGATGGCGCATCCGGTGGTGACACTGGCGCTGGTGACGGCGCTGCTACTCGGCATGGGCTGGCCACTGCTCTCGATCAACCTCGGCACACCCTCGATCACCGGCATGCCAAAAACGGTACCGGCTCGCATGGGCAACGACATCCTCCAGGCGCAGTTCCCGGAGATGAGCGGCAATACCGTCGTGCTCGTCGCCCAGACGGCGGACGGCTCCAGCATCCTGTCGTCCGCCAATGTCGCAAGCGTGGACCAGCTCACGCAGTGGCTCGACGCGCAGCCGGATGTCGGCGGCGTGACCAGCCTGACGCAGTTCCCCGGTGCGCCCTCTGCGCCTACGCCAACACTGGCGCAGCTCCAGCAGCTCTACGGCTCTGGCGCCTACGCCCAGCAGCCGGGGCTGGCGCAACTCGTGGCCCAGACCTCCAGCGGCGATACGACCAGCATCATGGTGAAGACCAACGCGACGATGGACAGCGCGGCGAGCAAGGCGCTGATCGACCACCTGCGCGCGGGCGCCAACGCCAACGCGGGCGGCCTGCGGACACTGGTGGGCGGCGAGCAGGCGACCTCACTCGACTTCTCGCGCTACCTCTATGGCAACTTCCCGCGCGCGATCATCTTCATCCTGGCGGCGACCTTCCTGCTGCTGCTGCTGATGTTCCGCTCGGTGCTGATCCCGCTCAAGGCGATTATCATGAACGCGCTCTCGGTGAGCGCGGCCTATGGCGCGCTGGTCGCGGTCTTCCAGTGGGGCTTTGGCCAGAAGTTGCTGGGCTTCGAGTCGGCGGGCTTCGTGGATAGCATCATCCCGATCCTGATGTTCTGCATCCTCTTTGGCCTCTCGATGGACTATGAGGTCTTCCTGCTCTCGCGCATCCGTGAGGAGTGGGAGAAGACGCACAACAACCGGATGGCCGTGGCGCGCGGGCTGGAGATGACCGGCGGCGTCATCACGAATGCCGCCCTGCTCTTCGTCATCGTGACGGGCGCCTTCACCTTCACCACGCTGGTGGCGACGAAGGAGATTGGCCTGGGCATGACGGTGGCCGTGCTGGTAGACGCCGCGATCATCCGCACGCTGCTCGTCCCCGCCACGATGCGGCTGGTGGGGCGCTGGAACTGGTGGCTGCCAGGCCGACGCCTCCCGCCGAAGCAGGCGGACGACTAGCTGCGCATCGAGCGCGCTGCGACGAGGGGGCTGGCAAGGGCGGCAAGTGTCGCTCATGCTGGCCCCCTCGCTGTGGCTTGGATTGGCCAGACTCAGCTTACGCAGCCATCACGAGCGCTCACAGAACATGCATGCAGTCCAACAAGGGAACGGAGCTTGTGAGCCTGCGCTCCGCTGGCGTGACAGACACGAGAGTGGCGCATGCTGGAGATGGATAAGCGCAGTCGTAGCATGCGCTCCCTGTCAGGCTGGAGCATTGAGGGCGCTTCAGCGCGCCCTCACTCGGCGCCCCTCTTGCGCCTGGAGTGGATGGCGCCTTTACCGGGCGCTCGTCTGGCCATGCGGAAGGGCCAGAACGCTCATCGAGGGTGAGGGGCGAGAGCATGCCAAGGCGGAACAGAAGTAAAACGGCGCGACCCGTGGCGCTGGCCTTGATGGCGCTGGCGCTGAGTGTGGGGGTGCTGCTGAGCAGTTGCGTCACCAGCATCGGCGGGACGGTCGGCTCAGGCACAGCCAAAACCGAGACCCGCAACGTCAGCGGCTTCACGGGTGTCACCTTCTCAGGTGTCGGTACGCTAAACATCACACAGACAGGGACGGAGTCGCTGACCGTCAGCGCGGATGATAACCTGCTGCCGCTCCTGACCTCGACCGTGACCAATGACACACTCACCCTCGGCGTCAAGCCAGGGAATGCGATCCACCCGACAAAGCCGATCGTCTACACGCTGACAGTGAAGAGCCTGAACAACATGACCCTCTCTGGCGCAGGCACGATCAACGCCACCAACGTCACGACGAACGCGCTGCATGTGATTCTTTCCGGCGCTGGCGCGATCAAGGCCACCAACATTACGGCGAGCGCGCTGAATGTGGCCCTTTCCGGCGCTGGCAGCATGACGATTTCCGGCAGGGCGCCCTCGCAGACGGCGGTGGTTTCTGGCATAGGCGCCTATAATGCCAGGAACTTCCCGACTGACTCGGCGCAGATGACGATCAGCGGGGCAGGGAGTGCCACGATTACCGTCAACAAGACGCTGACCGCCGTCGTGAGTGGCGCGGGTAGCGTCACATACTACGGCTCGCCATCGCAGGTGACAAAGACCATATCAGGCTCAGGCTCGATCAAGCAGGGGTCGTGAGCCAGCCATGCGCCAATCGGGAACACCCATCATGCTGGCGCATGGCGCGTTCTCAACGGTCGCCGACCCGCCAGAGGAATACGTCTGGCTGATCGGCGACTGGTAGGCCAAGGTGAATACCGCCGACCCGCGGGCTCGCGGGCCAGGTTTCGCGCGAGCGCTCAGGCGGCAGGAGCCGTCACGATGGCGACATTCAGGTGATGGTACGGGTCAGTGCCAGTCCACCCGATCACCATCTGAGGCTCTCCGCTGGTGGACCTGATGGCCAGCGCAGGACCTGAGATCGCCGTCTCATCCAGTGTGGCCTGCGAGTTTGTGTCACTCCAGCTCGGATAGTGCTGGGTGTACATGACATGCAGCGCATGTGTGCTGGTCACGCCACTTCCTGTCCAGGCCAGCCAGTGACTCGGCTGCGTGGACGTCGTGAAGCCGATCATGCTGGGCGCCCAAGCGCTCTTCATGCTCAGCGGCGACGCGCTGGCCATCGTCCAGTACGTCTGATTTGATGTGTTCTTCGCGGAGTAGGCGAAGTAGAGACGGTTGTTGAACCCCGTCCATGACAGGAGTTGACCGCCCTTGCTGTCGTTTGACAGATCGTAGTAGAGGTTCGGGCGTGAGATGCTGCCCCATCCCCACAGGATCTTCTTGTCTTGCGTCTTATCGAAGGTTGTCCGGTGGATGATGTTGAGCGTGTGCGCGCTATCGGTTCCTGCCCAGGCCAGGTAGATGTCCGAGTTGACATCACCAGGGAGCATGCCTACCGCTGGCGCCGTGAAGCTCGTCTCTCCCCAGAAGGTGATCTTCTGAGTGACCTTGAAGGACGGCATCGAGATCATCTCGAGATTGACGGTGTGGTGGGCGTCAGTACCCGTCCAGGCAAGGACGAGTGTTCCCTCGAAGGGTACGGTGCGCAGCGAGCCGATAAACGCAATCGCCGGACGCCACAACGACATCTCCGGCAGGATGTGTTTGTTACTGTAGTGCAGCCCGTCGCTGCTGGTCATCAGGTTGAGGTGATGTTGCGCATCGGTTCCGGTCCAGGCGATGATGTCGCCGGGGTACGCCGGTGTGATGGCAGGGCCATCGATGCTCGTCTCATTCAAAATCACCTTGGCGCCTTCTTTGGGCGCGCCATAGGTAGCTTGTGAAGCCTGTGGCGCCTGTGGAGACGCCTGCGCGACATTCGTCACGCCGATCAGGCTCACGCCCGCGCTCAGCAGCGTGAGCAGGGTGAGGACAACACGACGCCAGGACATATCACGCCTCCTTGACGGTCATTGGCGCATGCGTCACGCGCCAGCCCTGAATCGTTCACCGTTGACGACTGAATCCGCCGCCATGCGCGCCACTCCGTTCTGGAACGCGGGTCTTCCGCTGTTCGTGAGCAGGCGCGGGCGCCCAGTCAGACTGATCCCACGAGCAGATTATCGCGGCGATTTCCTTGCGATGTCACAAGCGCGTTCGCTGATAGCACAGTTCGCTCACAGGCGGGGCGCCGGAGATACTCCTGTGGGGCAGCGAGAGGCAGTGTCCAGCGGATACCCACCGTTGAACCCCGCCTCCAGGTGAAGCCGCGAAGCTGCGAAGCTGCGCGCCTCAGCCGTAGATCACGAGACTCTGCAAGAAGTGGGTAAAGACGGGTGAGGGGTGGCCTTTGACCGCGTTGGTCTGGTAGATGAAGAGCATGAATTGCCCCACTTGCACCAGATAGGTGATCGTCGGTATCGGCGCGGCGGTGGTGGTCCAGATGATCTTGGTAGCGTACCAACCCGCGAGGAACGTCTGCTGTGAGAAGAGGATCGAGGCTTTTGGCGAGCCAGGCCCCGAAACGGTGCTGTGAAAGATGACCAGCGGCGCGGTATACGCCGGGTTCGCCACCGCATCGACCTCAATCTTGAAGAATGGCGGCTCGACCACGCTAGGCGTGTAGATCGCCGGATCATAGTTCGCAGCGATGAAGTTCGCCAGGGCGGGATTGCTGCTCGGCGCGACCCAGTTGGATGGGTAGCCAACGCTGTAGTGGTACAGGGTGTTCGTGTAGGTGGTGTAGGTGGTGGTGGCGGGAATTGGGGTGATTGGAGCGGGGGTTGGGGTCGGGGTCGTCTGGATGACTGGCACGGACGCCGCGCCAGGTAGATTGCAGCCCACCAGCGCGATACAGATCGCCAGACACAACGCGCACGCCATTGGCGCGCCCCGCATAAAGCCTTTCTGGACGCCACTCCGCGCGGAATGGATCATCACTAGCTACTCCTCACACCACTACGGGATTCACAATCCTGACACTATGACGCGACGCCGAAATGCGCAGTAACGTGACCCTGCTCACAGTGCGCTGGTTCGGGCGCGTGGCCGGACTCCGCCTTATTATATACGGCTCGCGCTCTCCTGTCCGCGCTCATCCGTGCGGTTGATCGCGCCGCCCGCTCACCAGCCAGGTGGCCGCGAAACAACGCGCCCCGTCAGACGTACATACTGATGTATACTAGGACGTAACGCAGGGTCGCGGTCGGAGAGAAGGAGGGTTCGACAGGCGACCGATGGCAGAGAGAGTGTGAGCGAGCATGGAGTTACAAGCGCAGCGCGCGGTCAACAGTCTGCGGTCTGTGTTGGGACGGACGCGTGACGTGTCGCACGATAGTTCGCATGGACACGCCGGGCATAGCCACACCTCCCACGCGATGACGCGCGCGGCGCTCCGGCTGGGCTTCCTGCTGACGGCAGGCATCCTGCTGGTCGAGGTGGCGGGCGGCCTGCTCTCGCACTCGCTGGCGCTGCTCTCCGACGCCGGCCATGTGCTGACGGACGTGGTGGCGCTGGGGCTGGCGTGGTTCGCCGCCGCGCAGGCCGAGCGCCCGGCCAACAACCACCGCACCTTTGGCTATCACCGCGTCGGCATCCTCGTCGCCTTCTTCAATGGCCTGACGCTGGTAGGCATCGCGCTGGTGATCGCCTTCGAGGCCTGGCAGCGGCTACGTGAGCCAGTCGCGGTGCATCCAGGCATCATGCTGGTGGCGGCGCTGGTGGCGATTGGCGTAAACCTCTTCATCGCGCGGCGGCTGCACGGCAGCGAGAACCTGAATAGCCGCGCGGCGCTGCTGCACGCGGTCGGTGACATCGGCGCGTCGGTCGCCGTCGTCATCGGCGCGGCGGTCATCGCGCTGACCGGCGCCACCTGGGTCGATCCGGTCATCTCGGTCGCCATCGCCGTGTTGATCGCGTTTGGCGCGCTGCGGCTTATCTGGGAGACGGCGGACATCCTGCTGGAGTCCACCCCCGCCGACATCTCGACCGAGGCCGTCGCGCGCGACATCCGCCAGATCACGGGCGTGCGCGCGGTGCATGACCTGCACGTCTGGACCATCACCAGCGGCATTCGCGCGCTCTCCTCGCATGTCATCATCGCCGACATCCCGCCGAGCGCGAGCGCGGACATCCTCGACCGCGTGACCGACATGCTGGCCCACCGCTATCACATTAGCCACACCACCATCCAGTTCGAGAGTGACGCCCACGGCTCGCACGAGGGCCACTGCGCCTGCGAATCCGGCCCCGATGGCGCGCTCTTCTGCGCGCTCTCCAACGACGACTGCGCCTGCCACGATGACCATGCCCAGTCCCACGCCCGGCCGCTCGCGCTGGCCCACGCCAGCGGCGCCGCCACGAGCGTCGCGGCGAAGCGCCGTCCCCGCAGCCACCAGCGGCGCCATGCCCACCGCGGATGACCGCCCGCGCCCGGACCGCCCGCAACCCCATCGCGCGCCCAAGCGTACAGGAATGCGACGCCGCGGGATACGACGCCAGCGGCCAGGGCGCAACAGGCGTCCGCGCATCCATCAGGGAATGAGAGGAGAGCAGCCATGCCCGCACAGGACGACGAATTCAACTGGCGCCAGTCGCTGGAGCGACTCGGCCAGGCGGCCCTCGATCTGGTGTCGTCGCTGGGGGCGCGCACGCCCGGCGAGCAGGGCCCGACGGGCGCTGGCGCGCAGGCCACCGAGACGCGCGCAGTCAGCGGCTTCACGCAGGTCCGGCTGGAAGGCTTCGGCACGCTCAACATCACGCAGGGCGCCGCCGACACGCTGAGCATCACCGCCGACGAGGATGTCCTGCCACATCTCACCGCTGAGGTGGTCAATGGCACACTGGAGCTAGGCGTCAAGCCGCGTCTCTCGTTCAAGTCGCTGCGCCGCGTGACCTACACCGTGACGGTCCAGCGGCTGGAGGGGATTCAGCTCTCTGGCGCGGGGAACGTGCACGCGACGGGCCTGGAGACGCCGACGTTCGGCGTGACCATCTCCGGCGCGGGCGATGTGACGGTCGCTGGCTCGGCGCAGAAGCAGAACGTGCGCATCACGGGCGCGGGGAACTACAACGCGGGCGATCTCCAGACCGACACAACTGATGTGACGATCACCGGAGCGGGCAATGCGCGCATCAGCGTCGCCCAAATGCTCTACGCCACCATCAGCGGCGCGGGGGTGGTGACGTACCACGGCATGCCGCAGGTCTCGCAGCGTGTCACCGGCGTCGGTTCGGTCAAGCAAGGCTAGGGCCGATCCCATTATTCGGTGGCGGGCGGCTCCGGCGCGCCAGGCGCGGGCTGGGTGGGCTTCATCTCCTGCCAGCCCGCGACCGCCTCATCCATCAGCGCGATGAGCCGCTGGAGCCGCTCCATCACCATCGTGATATTGGCGCGCTGGCGGCTGTAGCCGTCGGCGGTCATCTCGCGCACCCATGCCCGCAGATCGTCATCGCGCAGGTCGTACCACTTCAGGTCGGCCTGCAAGCGCACATGCACCTTGTACGCTGGATCGAAGAGCTTGCCCTTCCCTGGGGCCGCCTCCGCCGCCTCGCCCGCCGCCGCTTCCGCCGCGCCATGCAGCTCACGCGCCAGCGCCTCGACCTCGTTCAGCCGGAAGAACGCCCCCTTGCCCACGCCAGGATACGACTTCAGCCGCTTCTCGCGTACCAGCGCCAGCAGCGTGTCGCGGTCCACGTCCAGCCGCCGCACGGCCTCGCCTTCATCGATGAATGAGAACTTACTGGGCCGGTTCATGCGGAGCCTCCTGGCTGGTGGATGTGGTCGCGCTGGTTGCGCTGGTTGCGCTGGTCGCGCTGGTCGCGCTGGTCGCGCTGGTTGCGCTGGCTGGGTCGGACTGGCCGGGCGCCCGCTCCTCCGTCTCCTCCGCGTGTTCGTAGAACAGCAGCAGCGTGCTGCCATACGTGCGGTTGTCGTAGAGGCGCAGGCGGGTCAGGCTGAGCGCGTCGAGGTCGCCCCGCTCGCGCGGGTGAATCTGGACGATGACGAGAGCGCCGGGCGCGGTCAGCGGTTCGCGGTCGAGGCGTTCGAGCGCCTGGGCCGCCATCCCCTTGTACTGCGGCGGCGCGACATAGATGATGTCCCACACGCGGCGCTGGGCGCGGGCCATCCGCATGAAGGCGAAGGCGTCGGCGCGGATGACTTCGGCGGTGGCGGTCAGACCGGTGAGGGTCAGATTCTCGCGGACGAGCTTCACGATCTCCGGACTTAACTCGATGAACGTAGCGGCGTCGGCTCCCCGGCTCAGCGCCTCGATGCCGACGCTGCCCGCGCCCGCGAAGAGATCGAGGAAGCGCGTCCCGGCGATGTCGGGCGCGAGAATGTCGAAGAGCGCCGTCTTCACGCGGTCGAGGATGGGGCGGGTCTCCAGCGTGTCGGGGCCTTTGAGGCGGCGTCCCTTCGCGCTGCCTGCGATGACGCGCATCAGGCGCCTCCCCGCGAGCCGCCACGCGCGCTGGAGCGTCCGCGCGCCGCCGGTCGGGCGGGTGTGGGCGTCTCGTCCGTCGATTCGGCGGGCTGCTCATCCACCTGCTCATCCACCTGCGCGCCCGTCTGCTCGCGCGGCGCGGTGTCGCGCTGGGTCGCCGGACGCCGCGATGGCGTGGCTGTGGGCGCGGCGGGCGCTTGCGGCTGCGAGGCCGCCTGCTGGGCGCGATACTCCGCCCGCAGCAGCGCCAGGACCTGCTCCACCTCCTCGGCGAAGGCGTCCTTTTTGCCCCAGCCGATCAGCGCGTCGAGCTGCTCCGGGCCAAGCCGGTCGGGGGTGAGGTTCCAGAGCGCGCGGGCCACGCCAGCCGCCTTCTGCTGGCCAAGCTGGTCGATCACGATGTTGTTGTACGCCGTGCGCTGGCGCTCGGTTGGCTGGCCGCCCGCGTGGCTGGCGCGCAGCGAGGTGATCAGCGCGCGGGTCGCCGCCTCGCCGGGGTCGGGCGTGGGCGGGGCGGCGGCAGGCGCCGGGGTAGCGCGCGTGGGCGTTGGGGTTTCGCTGAGCAGGTCGTCCAGGTCGGGCACGTCGCCCAGGGGGCCAGCCGCGCTCTGGCTGGTGGCGCCACGGGTGGCGCGGGCGGACGCGATAGGGGTTGGCGTGACCTCCTGTGGCGCGAAGTCCTCCTCGTCCTCCTCCTCGTCCTCACCGGGCAGGTCGTCCGGGTCGGGGTAGGAAAGCTCGAAGTCGGGGCCATCCTCTTCCTCGTCGAAGCGCGCTCGGCCAATCGGCGCGGGCAGCGGCTCCGGCGCTGGCTCCGGCGCGCTGGCGGCGGGCGCTGGCTGGGCCGTCGCGCCGCTCTCGTGGACGCTCTGGCGTCGCAGCAGCTCGAGCGTCTCGCGCAGGTTCAGGCCAGTCAGCGAGCGCACGTTCAGACGCTCCATCACGGCCTTGGCGTCGAGTCCCAACTCGTTCGCGATGGCCGCGAGGAACTCTGCGCGGCTGAGGTCTGGCCCGTCGTGAGCAGCTGGCGTTGGCGCGCTGGCGGGCATTGGCGTGGGTGACGCTGGCGGGCGCGCGGCGCTTGCGTGCGCGGGTGTGGCGCGCGGCGTGGAGGCTGACGCCGAGGCAGGCTGGGGCGTCGGGGCTGGCGTGGAAGCAGGCGTGTGGCGCGGCGCTGAGGCTGGGGCGGCGGGTACGGCAGGCATGGTGGGCGCGGGCTGGGCGGCGCCGATGATCTCGGCGAGGTGCGCGTCCAGGCGGCGCGAGAGGCGGCGCATACCCGCCTCGGCCTCGTCGAGCAGCGATTCCACCTCATCAGGCGTGGCGCCGGGGCGCAGCGGCAGGGCCAGTTCCAGCGTCCGCGTCTGGCCATTCACCGCGAAGGTGACGGACTGCCGCAGCCAGATGTGGTCGCCACTCTGTGGGAGGGCGGAATCGCTCGTATCGTCGCGCACTGCCTGCCTCTCTTTCTCGGCGCCGGGCGTCCCTAAGCGTATCATATTCGCCAGGCCGGGTCGCGCCCCCCTGCCAGAGAGGACGAGTGGCGCGGGCGGCGTGGTCACGGGCTGAGGCGAGCGGGCGCCCTTGCGCGGGAGGGGACTGGCCGACCGTCCCGCCACATGCTATTCTAGTGGGCAGCGAACGGGCGGCGGGGCGCGGTGGCGTGTTGGACGCGGGGAGGGCCAGACATGAGCGGTGGTCATTTCTTCATCAGCTACTCACACGAGGATTCCGCGCTGGTGGACCAGCTTCGCGGCGATCTGGAGGCGCGCGGGGCCGTCGTCTGGATCGACCACGAGCGTCTGACTCCTGGCACGGTGGACTGGGAAGCCTCGGTGCGACGGGGCATCGGCGAGGCCCGCGCCGTCATCTACGCCGCCTCGCCCAACGCCGTCAACTCGCGCTACGTCAAGAGTGAGCTGGGGCTGGCTGAGGCTGAGGGCGTCACCGTCATCCCTTTCTGGATTCTCGGTGACGCCTGGCCCAAGGTCGTTCCGTTGGGCTGGGGCATGACGCAGCACATCGACGCCCGCGCCGCACGACTCGCCGCCGCGCTGGTGGAACTGGCTGCCGCGCTGGGTCTCTCCGTCCATGCCGCGCCCCAGGCGCAGCCCCACCCGCAGCCCCGTCCGGCGCCCGCCGCGCCCGCCATCCCTGGCCAGCGCGTGGTGGACGCCGCTGGTGGAGGCGACCACTACTCCATCCGCGACGCCATCCGCGCGGCCCAACCCGGCGAGCGCGTCCTCATCCGCCCCGGCCACTATGAGGAGCCGCTGACCATCAACAAGCCGCTGACGCTCGCTGGCGACGGCCCGCGCGAGAAGATCATCATCAGCGCGGCGAACGCCAACGTCATCGCGTTCACTGCCAGCGCGGGACGGGTCGCTGGCCTGACCCTCCGCCAGACCGGGGGTGGCCAGTACTTCTGCGTGGACATTGGCGCCGGGCGGTTGGAGCTGGAGGACTGCGACATCAGCGGCCAGAGTCTCTCCGCCGTTGGCGCCCACGACGGCGCTGATCCCATCCTGCGCCGCAACCGCATCCACGACAGCAAGCAGAGCGGCGTCATGCTCTATAGCAATGCGAAAGGGCTGCTGGAGGAGAATGACATCTTCGCCAATACGCTCTCCGGTGTCGGGATCAAAGACGGCGCGGCGCCAACCCTGCGCCACAACCGCATTCACGATGGCAAGGGCGCGGGCGTCTTCGTCTACGAGCTGGGGCAGGGGCTGCTGGAGGACAACGACATCTTCGCCAACGCGCTGAGTGGTGTCGAGATCAAGGAGGGTGGCGCGCCGACCCTGCGCCGCAACCGTATTCACGATGGCAAGGAGGGCGGCGTCTTGGTCCAGGAGCGCGGGCAGGGGCTGCTGGAGGACAATGACATCTTCGCCAATGGCAAGTCGGGGGTCGAGATCAAGTCGGGCGCCACGCCGACCGTGCGCGCCAACCACATCCACCACAACCACATGAGCGGCGTCTTTGTCCAGGGAAAGGGCCTGGGCGTCATCGAGGGCAACGAGATCTATGGCAACGTATCCGATACGGGTGGCAAAATCCTTTGGTCGCTGGTTGGGTCGCCCTCGGCAGGCATCGAGGTGGTAGATTCCACGCCGACCGTGAAGCGCAACACCATCCGCCAGAACAACGGCCCCGCGATCCACATTCGCAACGGCGGCGGCGGCGTCTATGAGGAGAACGACCTGCGTGGCAACAGCGGCGGCGCCTGGAACATCCGCTCGGACTGCCTGCCGCATGTCACCCGTCGTGCGAACCAGGAGTAGCCGCGCTCCATCTCCTTGCCCACAGGCATAGGACTACCAGCGCCCGCTCATCGTTTTCTCATCAAAGAGGCGTATCATCGTCTTCATCTGGTCTTAACATGACGCCCCGCGCTCCTTATCTCGCGCCGACAGAGAGGATACGACAGGTCACATGGGCGAGTTTCAGCCACTCATCTCAGCGGAGCTGCGCGAGAACTGGAAGGCGTTCCTGAAAATCAACGGGCTGGCGGGCCACTCCGCGCCTCTCGACCAGGCGATGATCTTCAGCGCGAATGATTTGATCCTTGTCCTGCCGCTGCTCCTGTTGCTGGCCTGGTTTGTGGTGGCGCGCTGGTCGCCGTGGTCGCGCTGGCTGACCACCCGCTTCGGCCCGCGCGTAGCGGAGAGTGACCGCTGGCTGGGGCAGCGCGCCCTGCTCTCGGCCGTCGTCGGGGTGGTCATCGCGCTCTCGCTCACCATCCTGCTTGGCGCGCTGATCTTTGAGCCACGCCCCTTCGTCTCGCATCCCGGCCTTGTCCACCGGCTCATCCCCCATCCGGCGGACGCCTCCTTCCCCAGCGACCACGAGACTGTCTCGATGGCCATTGCGCTGACGCTGGTGTTCTACGTGATCTGGCAATTGCGGCGGGCGGCGCGCGACCGCGTGGGCGGCGGTTGGCTCCGCGCCGCGCCGATGCTGGTGGTGGCGCTGGTGGCGTTGGGCTGCGCCGTGCTCATCGGCTTCGCGCGCGTCTTCGTTGGCGTGCACTATCCGGTGGACATCGCGGGCGGCGCGGTCAGCGCGCTGGTCGGCGATCTGCTGGCCTTCGGGTTGATCCCGCTGACCCGCCACATCTTCAGCCCCATCGTGCGCCTGGCCACGACCCTGCATTTAGCCTGAGGCGCCGCTGGCCGCGCAATCTGTCGCAGCGCGTGGTTGACAGGGGGCGCGTGGGCCGAGCATGATATGGCCACAATCCCTGGGAGCGCCCGCGCATCCTCGCGGCGGGCGGCCAGCGCGGCGGGGCGACCCCGATGCCCGTGGGGGGCAGCGGCCACGCCGCGCGCATAGCCCAGGATGTCCGGCTAGCGATGCGCGGACGGGGCTGTCCGCGCGGGAGGCGCCCCAATGACACAGACATCCCCGGAGCAGACGGCGGCCACACGGGATCGCGCCGCGATGGCCTGGAGCTACGTGAGCGGCGTCAGCGACACCCCGCTGCTCGGCATGACCATCGGCGACGCATTCGATGCGACGGTGGCGCGCTTCCCCGACCGCGAGGCGCTGGTGTCGCGTCCGCAGGGGCTGCGCTACACCTGGCGCACGCTCCAGGCCGAGGTGGACCGCTGCGCGCGTGGCCTGCTGGCGCTCGGTGTCAAGAAGGGCGACCGCGTGGGCATCTGGGCGCCCAACCGCGCCGAGTGGGCCATCACCCAGTTCGCCACCGCCAAGATCGGCGCGATCCTCGTCAACATCAACCCCTCCTATCGCACCCACGAGCTGGAGTACGCCCTCAACCAGTCCGGCTGCTCCACGCTCGTCCTCTCGCCCAACTTCCGTACGACCGACTACACCCAGATGATGCTCTCGCTCTCCCCAGAGCTGAATTACGCCACGCCCGGCCAGCTCGACAGCCATCGCCTGCCCCACCTGCGCCACATCGTCCGCATGGGCGACATGCGGGCGCCGGGTATGTGGACCTGGGATGATCTGCTGGCGAAGGCTGATGCGGTCAGCGCGGAGACGCTGGCGGCGCGCCAGGCGGAGCAGGAGTTTGACGACCCGATCAACATCCAGTACACCAGCGGAACGACCGGCAACCCGAAAGGCGCGACGCTCAGCCACCATAACATCCTCAACAACGGCTACTTCGTCGCGCGGCTCCAGAACTTCACCGAGAACGACCGTCTCTGCATCCCGGTCCCCCTCTATCATTGCTTCGGCATGGTGATGGGCAACCTTGGCTGCATGACCCACGGCGCGACGATGGTCTACCCGGCGGAGGCCTTCGAGCCAGTCGCCACGCTGGAGGCGGTCGAGGCGGAGCGCTGCACCTCGCTCTACGGCGTGCCGACGATGTTCATCGCCGAGCTGGCCCACCCCGACTTCGCGAACTATGACCTGACCAGCCTGCGCACGGGCGTGATGGCTGGCTCACCCTGCCCCGTCCAGGTGATGCGCGAGGTCATCGACAAGATGCACATGGGCGATGTCGAGATCTGCTATGGCATGACCGAGACCAGCCCCGTCTCCTTCCAGACCCATACCGATGACACGCTGGAGAAGCGGGTCGGCACAGTCGGGCAGATTCACCCGCATGTCGAGGTCAAGCTGATCGATCCGGCGACTGGCGCGGTGGTCGAGCGCGGCGAGCCGGGCGAGCTGCTGACGCGCGGCTACTCGGTGATGCTGGGCTACTGGGAGAACGCCGACGCCAGCGCGAAGGCCATCGACGCCGCCCGCTGGATGCACACTGGCGACCTGGCGACGATGGACGCCGAGGGCTACGTCAACATCGTCGGGCGGCTGAAGGACATGATCATCCGCGGCGGCGAGAACGTCTATCCGCGCGAGGTGGAGGAGT